>JAQGLD010000234.1 GCA_028293055.1 Alphaproteobacteria bacterium | reverse complement strand
GATCTGATAGAGTCGGGTCTCGCGGAACTTGCGTTCGACATCATATTCCTCCGCGAAGCCGAACCCGCCGAAGGTCTGGCTGCATGTGTCGGCCGCGGCCCCGGAGGCTTCGGACGCCAGCATCTTGGCCATGTTGGCCTCGGTACCGGGCACCTGGCCGGCGTCGAACAGGGCCGCGGCATGCTCGACCATCAGCGCGGCGGCGCTGATCTGGACATGGGCACGCGCGATCGGGAACTGGATGCCCTGATTGACTCCGATCTTGCGGCCGAACACCTCGCGTTCGTTGGCGTAGGCAGTCGCGCGGTCGACGAAGAAGCGTCCGTCGCCGATACATTCGGCGGCGATCAGGATGCGCTCCGCGTTCATCCCGTCGAGGATATATTTGAACCCCTTGCCTTCCTCGCCGATCAGATTCTCGACCGGAACTTCGAGATCGTCGAAAAACAATTCCGTCGTGGCATGGTTGATCATCGTCCGGATCGGCCGGATGGTGAGCCCGTTGCCGACTGCGTGGCGCAAGTCCACGATGAGCACGCTCATTCCCTGCGACGGGCGCGCCGGGTCGCGGGGGCTGGTCCGGCAGAGCAGAAGCAGCAGATCCGAATGCTCGGCGCGGCTGATCCAGATCTTCTGGCCGTTGACGATATATCTGTCGCCGTCACGCCGGGCGAAGGTGCTGATCCGGGTCGTGTCGGTGCCGGCACCGGGCTCGGTTACTCCGAACGCCTGGAGACGGAGCTCGCCCGAGGCGAGCCTGGGCAGATATTCGAGCTTCTGCGCGTCCGAGCCGTGGCGAAGAATCGCGCCCATCGTGTACATCTGGGCATGGCTCGCACCGCCATTGCTGCCCGAGCGATGGATCTCCTCCAGGATAGCCACTGCCGCTCCGAGGCCGAGGCCGAGGCCACCATATTCGGTCGGTATCAGGGCGGCGAGATAGCCGTCGCGAGTCAGCGCCTCGACGAACTCGGTCGGATATTCGCGATCGCGGTCCAGCCTGCGCCAATATTCGCCGGGGAAATCGGCGCAGAGGCGGCGCACCGCTTCGCGTATCTCGGGAAAACTCTGCTCGTTCAGCACGTATCCAAGTCCTTCAATAGGGTCCGGCGGCGTGGATGGCCGGCGCATCGGCCGGAGCGCCGCGAAACTGGGACGCCAGCCCGTCGGCTGCGCGTGCGAGCAGCCCGACATCGTTGCCGACTCCTACGAACAGGCAGCCCTGGTCCAGATAGCGCCGTCCCGCCGCAGCGTCGGCGGTCAGGATTCCAGGCGCCTTGCCGGCCGCGAGGATCGTTGCGATCGCCCCGTCGATCGCCTCGACGACTTCGGGATGGCCCGGATTGCCGCGATGGCCGAGCGAGGCCGAAAGATCGGCGGGGCCGATGAAAACGCAGTCGACGCCATCGGTCCGCGCGATGGCGTCGAGATCGCGCAGCGCCTCCGCGGTCTCGACCTGAAGCAGCACGCAAATCTCGTCGTCCGCGCGGGCGAGATAGTCGCGGTCGCGGTTCCAGCCCGAGGCCCGGGCGAGCGCCGCGCCAACTCCGCGAGTTCCTCCCGGCGGGTAGCGCGTCGCCCGGACCAGTTCGGCGGCGTGGCCGGCATTCGCGACGAGCGGCAGCAGCAGGGTCTGGAAGCCGATATCGAGATATTGCTTGATCAGCCAGGTCTCGCCGATCGGCGGGCGCGCGACCGGGTGGACCGGATACGGCGCCACCGCCTGCAACTGGGCGAGGAGAGTAGGTACCGTATTGGGTGCGTGCTCGCCATCGAACAGGAGCCAGTCGAACCCGGCGGCGGCGCAGATCTCGGCCGAATAGGGGTTTGCCAGCCCCATCCAGATCCCGATCTGGGCCCGCTTCTCGGCGAGCGCGCGTTTGAAAGTGTTGATCTTCATTGCGGCTCCGCTTCTCGCCCGAACCTGTTGCTCTGGTCGAGCCGATCGGCTCGAATGCCGTAGCGGCTATACTTCGACTTCGGCCAGAGCAAAGAGCGTGCGAAAGCGATAGCCAAAAGATATAGCTGGACGACGAAAACCCTGAGGAACGCCCAAAAACGGCCCCTTGACGCAAACCGGTATTGGCAAGTCCAATGGCCTGCAAAGCCGGTTAAGGCTAACGCAGCCATCGGACCTGAACTAGGCCTTGGCGACGCCTGATACGGGTGCCTGACCAGAGGAGCCTTAATGTTCCTGCGTGATTTCGTGCGTCGTTGCGCCGACATATTTCCGGATGACATCGCCTATGTCGATGCCGACCGCCGCACCAGCTGGGCCGAGATGAATGTCCGGTCGGACCGCCTTGCCCGGGCGATGCAGGATATCGGAATCGGCAAGGGCGTGCGGACCGCAATCCTTGCCCACAACCGAATCGAGATCGCCGAACACTGGTTCGCCTGCCTGAAGACTGGAGCGGTCCGGGCGGGGCTCAACTGGCGCTATTCGACTCGCGAGATGATGCACGTGATCCGCGACAGCGATGCCCGTGCGATCTTCATCGAGGCGCGCTGTCTCGACAGCCTCAAGGATCATATCGAGGAGCTGGCCGCCGAAGGGCGCATCATCATCGGGTTCGGCGGCGCCCACGACCTGCCGATCGATTACGAACGGCTGATCGCCTCGAGCGAGGGATCGCCCAGCCTGCCAGAGCTGGAGGAGGACAGCCTGGGAGCGATCGGCTACACGTCGGGCAGCACCGGTCAGCCCAAGGGCGTGCTGCTCAGCCATCGCAACCTGATGACCTCCCTGGTCTTCAACTGCATGGTCAACGGCTACACCAAGCAGGACGTCCGCATCTATGTGACCAATCCGGCGGGCATCAACATCAATACGATGTGCATGAACATGATCACCGGGATGACGACGGTGCTCGAAAATTTCAACGCGGAGCGCTTCCTCGATCTGATCGAGCAGCACCGGGTGACGACCGTCACGGTGGTTCCGACCATGCTCCGCCGGATCGTCGACGATGTGAAGAAGGGCCATTGGGACGTCTCGTCGCTTCGCCAGGTTTGCTACGGCACGATGCCGGCGACGCCGGCATTGATTCGCGATGCCTATGACACGCTCGGCTGCTCCTTTCTCAACCGCTACGGCGTCTCGGAATCGACCGGCGCGGTTGCCCTTCTCGACGACGTCGGCCACCGCGAAGCGATCGAGCATGAGCCCGATCTGCTCCGATCGATCGGCAGAGCGATGCCCCATGCCGACGTCAAGATTCGCGACGAGGACGGCAATCCCGTCCCGGTCGGCGAACTCGGCCTGGTGTGGATCGGCGGCGACACGGTAATGCAGGGTTATCTCAACCTGCCCGAG
>JAQGLD010000215.1 GCA_028293055.1 Alphaproteobacteria bacterium | reverse complement strand
CGGACTGGCTGGTGGTCACCGCATCGACCGCGGAGGACGCCGCCTTGACCGGCAGGGTGACCACGTCGAGCGCGGTCTTGGCGATGCAACCGCTCAGCGCGAAGGCCAAAGCAGGGACGATCAGGATCCGCATAGCATTCTCCGATATGCCGACACCTGCGCCGCAGGGGCTGACTTTCGCCTTAACATGGACCCCGAATGCGTCGCCGCGGGGGAAAATGCGACGGATCAGTGCGCCGCCGCGGCGGGTGCCGCCTCCGGCACCACCTCCATCTTCCAGGCCTTGGAATCGACCAGATATTGCCGCGCCGCCTGCTGGAGGTCGGCGGGGGTGATCGATTCATATTGGGCGCTGCCCTCGCGGATGCTCGCCGCCGCCTCGGGCCGGGTCTGCACGGTGGCGAGCTGGCTCAGCCACCACTCGTTGCTCGCCCGCTGACGCTGGAGATTTTCGAGCAGCGGCTTGCGCGCGCGCTGGAGCTCGTCGGCGCCGACAGGCGTGTCGCGAAGCGAGGCTGCGATCCGCCCGGCATCGGCGAGGAATCCGTCGAGCTTCTCCGGCGGTGCCTCGATCTGGGCGGCGAGATAGCCGTAGGTCGGGAAGACCTGCGAGGCGTTGTGGCCGGCACTCGGGCTGTAGGTCGTCCCCTGCTTCTCGCGAATCTCGTCGATCAGCCTGAGCTCGAGCACCTCGCCGAGCAGGTTGAGAATGCGGGTGCGCTTCTGGTCGGCGTAGAAGCCGTTGGTCGGCCACGCGATGAAGGCGAGACCCTGGTCGGCGCGGCCTTTGTGGGTGCGCTTGACCAGTCCGGGGGCGGGGAAACGGGTCGCCTGCGCCGAAGGCGGGAAGCTCGGCGCCTGGCGCGGAGGCAAGGCGCCGAACGTGGCCGCGACCTGACGAACCGCCTCGTCGACGGTGACATCGCCGGCGATGACGATCTCGATCGGGCCCGAGGCGAGCGGCGCGGCGAGCAGGGACTTGGCGTCCTCCAACCGAGTCGCCGCCATCTCCTCGCGGCTCGGAGTCGCCCAGCGGCGATCGCCGGAATGGAGCAGCCCGCCGGCGTCGCGGCCGAACACGCCGCCCGGCGTGCTGCCGAGCTGGTCCTGGATGGTGCCGCTATAGGCGCGCAGCCGGTCCAGGCCGGTGGTGCGCCAGGCCGGATCGGTCGTGTAGGCGGCAAGCACCTGGAGCTGGGTCGCGAAGTCCTGCGGCCGGGTCTTGCCCTGGAGCAGGAAGGCGTCCTCGCCGATCCCGAAATTGACTCCGTAGACCCTCGAGGAAAGCACCTGCTGCAGGTCCTCGTAACTCATCTTGCCTGGACCGCCGAGCACGAACGCGCCGGCATTCAGCGCCCAGCTCGCATTGATGCGGTCGGACGGAGCATCGAGCAGGCCGTCCCCGACCCGCACCGAGACGAGGATCTCGTCCTTGCGGAAGTCGGTTTGCTTGACGGTCAGCCGCACTCCGTTGGCGAAACGGATAGCGGTTGCGCCGAGGCCTTCGAGCTCGCGGCGTTCGGCGACCGCGCCCGGCGCTCCGAAGCTCTCATAGGGCCAGGCCTTGGTCTGCTGGACATCGCCGGCCGCGACGGCGACCTTCTGCGCGTCGGCATAGGAAGCGAGCAGAGCGGCCTCGCCGCCTTCGACGGGAACAGGCGAGGTGAGATAGAGCAGGGGTCCGGCGCCGCTGAACAGGCGGCCAGTGGCCTGCGTGACCCGATCGGCGGTGAGGCCCTTCACCGTCTCCTCGAACAAAGCGAGATCGAAGGCAGGCGTGGTGACGACATCGCGGTCGTCGACCGCCTTGACCATCGCCTCGGCCAGCACCGGAGTGGCGCGGGTGGCGGCACCGGCGGCGGCCGCGTTGAGCGCGGCGCGAAGGCCGCTGACCTCGCGGTCGAGCTCGGCCTGCGAGAAGCCGTAACGCATCGCGCGCCTCTGCTCCGCGTCGATCGCCGCAAGCCCCGCCTGCCACTTGCCCGGCTGGGTGACTGCGAGAAGCACGGTAAGTTCGCCGCGATTGGCGATTTCGGGCTTGGCTGAGCCGGCGCCGATGAACGGCGCATTGGCCGAGGTGGCGAGCCGCTCGAGCCTTCGGTTGAGGATCTGGAGGCCGATCATCTCGAGCAGCTTCTGCTGCTCGACCGCGCGGCTGTCGGGACGCGCATCATAGGGTCGCTGCCAGTTGAGGCTGACCTGGGTGCCGATTCCCGGCTCCACGAAGATGTGGGCCTGGGTGCCGCGCTCCGCGACCCGCGCCGCCGGCAGCTCGGGGCCGGGCTTGCCCCGGCCGGTCCACGTCCCGAACTGGGTGCGGATCTTTGCCTCCATCGCATGCACGTCGAAATCGCCGACCGCGATCAGAGTGGCGCGCTCCGGGCGGTAATAGGCGTCGTAGAACTGGACGAAGCGGTCGCGCTGGGCGGTACGAAGCACATCCGGAAGGCCGATCGGCATGCGCTCGGGAAGGATGTCGCCCTTGAACATGTAGCCGAGCTGGTCGACCGCGCCGCGAAATTGCGGCGTTGCCCGGGTCCTTTCCTCGGAAAGGACGATGCCGCGCTCGCTGTCGATCGCGCTCGGAGCGAACGTCGCTTCGCCGGCGACCTCGCGCAGCAGGAAGAGGGCGGTGTCGACCGTTGGGGCGTCGGTCTCGGGCAGATCGAGCTTGAACACGGTCTGCTCGAACTCGGTGCTCGCATTGGTGTCGGGCCCGAATTTGAGGCCGGCCCGCTCGAGCCGCTTGACGAACTCGCCCTCCGGAACATTCTTCGTGCCGTTGAGGACCATATGCTCGATGAAATGGGCGATGCCGCGCTGGTCCTCATGCTCGTACAGCGAGCCGGCGTCGATCCGCAGCCGCAGCGAGGCGTTGCGCGGCGGAGTCGCGTTGCGCATGATCTGATAGCGCATCCCGTTGGGAAGCACTCCGCTGCGCACCGCCGGATCGGCGGGGAGATCGCTGATGGGGCCGGCCGTCGCCCCGCGCGCGGGGGCAGCCGGGGCCGGAGCGGCCATAGCCGTGCAAAGCCACAAAGCCGTCGCCGCGGCCAGATGCACCTTCTTGGTCATGATCACTCCCCCGCGAGCCCCGGCCGCGAAATTCCGTTGAATAGCAGTCAGATAATCGAACATCCCCGATTCTGCCAGCCTGATTCGGATCGCCTTGCGCTTCGTCGCCACGGATGGGTCGAATCGGCCGAGTCCGCGGGAGGCGCCGCCCTGACGAACATTATGCGAATCGACGCGAAAAGTTGATCCATTTGAAGGACGCCGCCGCGCGATCTGCCATTCTCGCGGGCGGGCTTTGTAGAGTATCACCCCCGATCAGGGAGCGGGGCATGTCTAAACAGGATCGCATCCGCCACCATAGCGACCGTGCGGAAGAGGAACTGGAGCGCGCCCGCTGCGCGGCGTGCGAGGAGGCTGCGATGGCCCATCTCGGATTGTCCGAGCTCCATCTCGGCGCGGCCCAGGCGTTGCGCCGTGCCGACGCATGGGCGCCCATCCTCGTCGCTGTGGGCTGAGCGACGGCACCGCGCTTCGAGACTTCTCAAACCCCTCCCTCCACTGCTAGCCCTCTTACCCGAAGGGTAGGGGGAGAAGATGATGCGACTGCCAATAGCGACCGCCGCCGCCATCGGCGCGATGCTGGCGACCGCAGCCGCCGCCCTGCCCGCGGAGAAGAACTTCAGCTGGCGGCCAATCCCCCTCGCAAAGGCGCCCGACCCCGGCCAGAGCGTGAAGGACGCGCCGGCCTCCGCCTGGCGCAGGATCGATCCCGCGGACCTGCTGGTCATGGACCTGAAGGAAGGCGGCCGGATCGTCATCGAGCTCGCCCCGGGATTCGCGCCAGTCCATGTCGCCAATGTCCGAGCCTTCGCCAGGGCCGGCTGGTGGAACGGCTCCGCTATCTATCGGGTCCAGGACAATTATGTCGCGCAATGGGGCAATGGCGATGCCAAGATCGCCCTGCCCGCCGGCATCGTAGCCCGGCCGCCCGCCGAATATGACCGGCCGCTCGCCGGCCTCGAGGTCCGGCCGCTCGGCTTCCCCGATTCCTACGCACCCATGGTGGGGCATGCCCAGAGCTGGCCAATCGGCTACGACCGCAAGTCCGGCCGAGCCTGGCTGACCCATTGCTATGCGAGCGTCGGGGTCGGGCGCGATCTCGATCCCGACACCGGGACCGGCGGCGAGCTCTACGCGGTGATCGGCCACGCTCCCCGGCATCTCGACCTCAACATCGCTCTCGTCGGCCGGGTCGTCGAAGGCATGGCCTTGCTTTCGGCCCGACCGCGGGGGACCGAGGCGCTGGGTTTCTACAAGGATCCGGCGCAGAATATCGCGATCGCAAGCATCAGGCTCGCCAGCGACATGCCGGCGGCCGAACGGCCGAATTACGAGGAATTGAGATCCGGCAGCCCAGCGTTCGCAAATTACGTAATCGGTCGCGCGAATCGCGGCGGCGACTTCTTCAAGCGGCCGGCGGGCGGAGTCGACATCTGCAACGCACTGGTGCCGGTCCGCAAGACGCCGCCCTGACATGCCTGTCGAAGCGGGCGTCCCGCTCAGGCCGCGTAGGCCGAATCCCCGCCGAAGTGAGGACGCCGAATCGTCCGGATCATCTGTCCACCGGCAATCATCGGCGCATTTTCCAGCGGCAGGGCAGTCGCGCAGAACGCGCATTCGGCGCTCGACCGCCCGATATACCAATGGGTACGGCCGCAGCCGGGGCAATAATTCGTCTCATGCTCGCGATAGACGATATGATAGCCACGGGTTTCGGCCTTCGGCACGATACAACCGCCACGGTCTTCCAAGACACTCGTCGCCATACTTCGGCTCCTTTCGAACGAACTTGAGCGGTGAAACGCCCTGTCTGCGCGAGAAGTTGCATATGAACATGGTTAACGCAGCCGCGCGGAGCGGGCGCTCCCGGGATTCCAATGGCCGCCCAAGCGCTTAGCCGCCCGGGTCGCCGGACGTTCGCCGGCAAGGGGCGAGCGGCATTGTCCGGGTCGGGCGGACGCCGGTCCTGCACTCGCGCCAGCCTTCACGATCATGGTTAACGCTCGCCGCGATCTCCGGAAGGCGAGGGCTATCACAAGCCCGCCGATCCGTTCGACTTATCCCTGAACAGGCCTCATTCGCGGCGCGCGGCCGCCAGGCTTCAGCCCCGCGCCGGCGCATCGCCAGATGGGGCGTCGGAACAGCCGCGCCGAGCCGGGCGTTTCCACCCGATGAGTATGACGATCCCCTCTGGCCTGGGACGCGCCCGCCACCTTTATGACGAGCAGCTGCAGCGCGAGCAGCAAGAGAAGAAGCTGTTCGCCTTTG
>JAQGLD010000151.1 GCA_028293055.1 Alphaproteobacteria bacterium | reverse complement strand
CCCCTTGTGGGGGAGGGCAGGGTAGGGGGTGCGCGGCGGAGCCGCGCGCGGGCCAAAGGCCCGCACCATTGGCCGGATCCGAAGGACCATCCGGTGAATGGTCCGCCGGCCAATCCCCAGCCCTCCCCACAAGGGGGAGGGAGGAATTGTCGCGGCGAAGTGCCGCGGCGTCAGCGATAATTGAACAGCCAGGGCTTCGGCTTGCCGGTCGGCTTCGCCACCCCGTCCATCCGCACCGCCTTGATCAGCCGGACCGGCCTTGCCAGCATCTGGCCGCGCATCGGCCCGGTGCCGCCGCCGGTCGGCATTGCCAGGATCCGCCGCACCACATCCATGCCCGCCACCACCTGCCCGAACGCCGCATAGCCGCGATTGCCGGGCCGGGCGTCGAGGAAGGGATTGCCGCCGACCATGATCGAGAAATTGCCGGTGGCGCCGTCATAATTGCTGCCATGCGCCATCGATATCGTGCCGTCCTCGTGCTTCAGCCCCGTCTTCGTGGTCGGCTCGAGCGGCACCGGTGGCAGCATCCGCCGCGCATCGGTTTCGATCCCGCCCTGGATGAAGCCGAACTTTGGGTAGGAGGCGCGCCGCGCCGCCCGGTAGAAGATCGTCCCGTCGAGCCGGCCGTCGTCGACATAAGCGAGGAAGTTGGCGCTGGTCCGCGGCGCATGGCGCGGATCCACCGCGACCACGATCGCCCCCGCCGACGTCTCGAGCCGCACCCGGATCGTTCCGCCGGGTGGGGCGGCGGCTGAAATGGGCGCGGCGGCGAGGAGCAGGAGAGCGAAAGCGGCGCGGAGGAAATGGGGCATCGGCCGCCTCTAGCGGATGTCGGGTGGGTGGGAAATCCCGGGGACGGTCCGCCGCTCGATCCCCGGCGAACCGCCCGTTAACCACTTTGCGCCTAGGCACCGGCATGGACTTCACCCGCTCCTGCGGCGTCGCCGGCGCGCTCTTGCTGGCAGCGACCCTCGCTTCGCCGGCTTCCGCGGGCGAGCCGCGCGGCGGCGGCAAGCTGCTGCTCACCAACGGCATTTCGACGATCGAGGGCAGCGCCGGAGGCGGACTGACCCCATGGGCGGTGATCGCCGGTAACGCCACAAAGGACGGGGTGGGGGTGCAAAGCGGGATCACCGTCGCCGCCTTGCGCAGCTACGACTTTCGCAGCCTCGATCTCGCAATCGGGGCCTGGGACCGGATCGAGCTCAGTTATGCCCACCAGCGTTTCGACACCAACAAGGTCGGCGGCAAGCTCGGCCTCGGCAACAATTACAAGTTCGACCAGGACATTTGGGGCGCGAAGCTCAGGCTGGCCGGGGACGCGGTCTACGGGCCGGCCTTGCTCCCAGCGGTCGCGGTCGGCGCCCAGTACAAGAAGAGCCTGAGCGGGGCGATCGTCCATGCGATCGGCGCTCGCCATTCCGGCGGCACGGATGTCTATGCCTCGGCGACCAAATTGTTTCTCGCCCGATCGATCCTGGTCGACACCACCGCGCGATTGACCAAGGCGAACCAGACCGGCCTGCTCGGCTTCGGCGGCGATCGCGGCGGCGGCTATACGCTGCAGGCGGAAAGCTCGGTCGCCTGGCAGCTGTCGCGCCGCTTCGCCATCGGCGCGGAATATCGCACCAAGCCGGACCGGCTCTCGATCGCGCACGAGAGCGACTGGGCGGATCTGTTCGCGGTCCTCGCGATCGGCCGCCACCTTACCGCGACTGTGGCTTATGCGGACCTCGGCGCGATCGCGACCGAGAAGGGCCAGCGCGGATTGCTGCTCCAGCTCCAAGGCAGCTTTTGATTTCGGAGGGACCGATGCTCGTCTTCGCCTTGCTGCTCGCCGCCGCCGTCCCCGCCGCCCCGCCTTATGCCATGCCCGGCGAGGCCGCGGTCGCGCCCTATCAGGCGAAGGATTCCAATGCCGAGGCCCGCCCCTACACGGGCGATTTTATGGCCAGGGCGTTCCACGGCCGCGCCGGCATCGCCCGCGTCGCCGGCGACCTGGTCGACCGCGCTTATGCCGATCCGGTAATCGGCGAGATCTTCAAGGGCCACGACAAGGTGCGGCCGACCCGCACCCTGTTCGAGCAATTCTGCTACATAATCGGCGCCGGCTGCACCTATTCGGGCCGCGACATGATCGCCAGCCACAAGGATCTCGGGGTCCAGCAGGCCGACATGAACCGGCTGGTCGAGCTGCTCCAGCGGGCGATGCGCGACGAGAAGGTACCGTTCGCCGCCCAGAATCGCCTCCTCGCGAGGCTCGCGCCGATGCGCGGCCATGTCGTGCAGAAATGATCGCTCCCTGCCGGCGAGTTGCGGGATTCGCACACTGAGTTCGTCACTGCCGCTATTCCCGCGAACGAATCCAGGCGGCCTCAGTGACTGATAAAGGGGCCGTTCTGGATCCCGGCAGGGGTGACAAATCCGGAATGTGTGGATGCCCCGGCCCTGAGCGGGGAGGGGCCGCCGCCACCATCCTTAAGCCGGCTTTAATCACACCGCTCTAAGCAGGCGGGAGATTGCGGGGGCAATCCGGACCGATATGGGGAATTGAGGACATGACGGTCGTGAGACTGGCGGGCGCGGCTCGGTTCGCGCGCATCGCGAACTGGCTGACCTGGGCGCCGGACCTCGAGCCGCAGACTCGCGACGCCTTGATCTCGACCCTGATCCAGCGCCGCCCGGCGGTGTTCATCTCCTGCGTGGCGATCATGATGATGAGCGCCTCGGCGGCCTGGCTGGTCGCCGCGCCCTGGGCGCTGGCCTGGTTCGGGCTCGACCTCGTCCTCGTCGCCTACCGCCTCTTCCTCTCCTTCCGCCACGATCGCGGCGGCGACGATCCGATCGAGGGCCGCGGCGCGGTGGTCGGATCGATGTTCCTCGTCTTCATGGTCTTCGGCCTCGGCTGTGCGCTGTCGATCGCCATCGGCCCGCCGGTGCTGATGCTGATGGGGCTGATCTCGGTGATGGGGGTTTTCTCCGGCCTGGTCTCGCGCTGGGCGGCCTTTCCCCGCCTCGCTCTGCTCACCATCGCGATCCTCTCGGCGCTGATCGCCTGCGCGATCTCGCAGCGCGCGGGCGGCGGCCTCGCGCTCGCAGCGATCCAGTTCGTCGTCGTCGCTGCGACCACCGGAGCGCAGACCCTGCAGAACCACCGCACCCTCGTGCGGATGGTCCAGGCCGAGCATCGCAACTGGCTGATGGCGCGCTCCGATCCGCTCACCGGGCTGCATAACCGGGTCTCCCTGCTCGAGAAGCTCGGCCGCGCCTGCGCCGCGCTCGATGCCGCGCCAGACGATCCTGCGCTGCATTTCGCGATCCTCTATATCGACCTCGACGGCTTCAAGGCGATCAACGACACCCACGGCCACGAGGCCGGAGACCGCCATCTCGAGGGCGTCGGTCGCCGGCTGGAGCGCGCCATCCGCCGCACCGATTCGGCCTACCGTATCGGCGGCGACGAGTTCGTCGTGGTCGCTCCCGGCGCAGGGGCCGCCGATTCGGGCCAGCTCGCCCGCCGGATCATCGCAGGGCTCGCGGCGCCGCAGCCGGTGGCGCCAGGCCTGTTCCGCCGGATCGGCGCCAGCGTCGGAATCGCCATCGCCGCCCAGCGCGGCTGCGACCCGATGATCCTCCTCGCCGAGGCGGACTCAGCCCTCTACGAAGCCAAGCGCAGCGGCAAATCCTGCTTCCAGCTCAACGGCGGGGCCGAGGTGCCGCTGCTGCGGGCGGTGTGAGCGGGACGCGCACGCCGGCTGATCAACCCGTCATCTCGGTGAAGGCCCATAGGCGCCAAGTCAGGACTCGAGGCAAAAGCCCTCCCCCTTGATGGGGGAGGGTTGGGTGGGGGTGGCCTCAGGGACCCACGCAGAGAGACGGAGACTCCACCCCTCCTGATCAAGGGGAGGGGCTGAAGTTAGCGCCAATGCGCATGCGCGGGGATGACGAAACTGTGCGAA
>JAQGLD010000149.1 GCA_028293055.1 Alphaproteobacteria bacterium | reverse complement strand
GACTTGACGAGAAGATCGCCGAAGCCGCCAAGGACAAGAGGATCGAAGGCGTCGCCGACATTCGCGACGAATCGAACCGCGAGGGGGTCCGGGTCGTCATCGAGCTTCGCCGCGACGCAACCCCGGAGGTCGTCCTCAACCAGCTCTGGCGCCATACTCCGGCCCAGTCGAGCTTCCCGGCCAACATCCTCGCGATCCGGGGCGGCCGGCCCGAGACCCTGACCCTGCGCGACATCATCGAGAGCTTCGTCAAGTTTCGCGAGGAAGTGATCACTCGGCGCGCCAAGTTCGAACTCGCGAAGGCACGAGACCGCGCCCATATCCTGCTCGGCCTGGTCATCGCGGTGACCAACCTGGACGAGGTCGTGCGGATCATCCGAGGCTCCGCCTCGCCGGCCGAAGCACGCGCTGCCCTGATCGCGCGCGAGTGGCCGGTGGCGGAGATCGCCCCGTACATTGCGCTCGTCGAGGCGGTCGAGGCCAAATATGAAGGCGATTCCTACCGGCTCTCCGATGTCCAGGTCCGGGCGATCCTCGAGCTCCGCCTTCATCGCCTGACCGCGCTGGGCCGCGACGAGATCGCCGGCGAGCTTCGCGAGCTGGCCAGCTCGATCAACGAGCTGCTCGAGATCCTGGGCAACCGCGTCCGCCTCTACGAAGTGATGGTTGCGGAGCTCGACGAGATCGTCACCCTCTACGCCAAGCCCCGCACAACCGAGATCACCGCCGCGTTCGACGACATCGTCGACGAGGATCTGCTCGAGCGCGAGGACATGGTCGTGACCGTGACTCTCGGCGGCTATATCAAGCGTACCCCGCTCGAGACCTTCCGGGCTCAGAAACGGGGCGGCAAGGGCCGCGCCGGAATGGCGACCAAGGACGAGGATGCGATCACCAACCTGTTCGTCACCTCCACCCACACGCCGGTCCTGTTCTTCTCGACCCACGGCAAGGTCTACCGCATGAAGGTGTGGCGCCTGCCCGAAGGGGCGCCGCAGGCGCGTGGCCGGCCGATGGTCAACCTGCTTCCGCTCGCCGACGGCGAGACCATATCGACCGTGCTGCCGCTCCCTGAGGACGAGAGCGACTGGGCGAAGCTCCACGTCATGTTCGCGACCGCCAAGGGCTCGGTCCGCCGCAATTCGATGGATGCGTTCGCCAATATTCGAACCTCCGGCAAGATTGCCATGCGATTCGAAGAAGGGTCGGATGATCGATTGATTGCCGTTTCCCTCCTTACCGAGGATGACGATGTGCTGCTCGCCACGCGCAACGGCCGAGCCATTCGCTTTGCCGCGACCGACGTGCGCGAGTTCCAGAGCCGGGATTCGAACGGCGTGCGCGGGGCTCGGCTGATCGGAGACGACGAGGTGATTTCCCTGTCGGTGCTGCGCGGCTTCAACGCGAGTCCGCAGGAGCGCGAAGACTATCTTCGGAGCGCGCCGTGGAAGGAACGTCGCGAGGGACAGCCCGAGCCCGAGCAAAGACTCAGCGACGAGCGAATGGCCGAGTTCGAGGCCGCGGAGGAATTCATCCTCACCGTCACCGAGAACGGCTATGGCAAACGCACTTCCGCCTTCGAATATCGCCGCACCAATCGCGGCGGCCAGGGCATCACCAACATCGAGACCTCGAAGCGCAACGGCTGCGTCGTCGCCAGCTTCCCGGCCCATAACGGCCAGCAGCTGATGCTGGTCACCGACCAAGCCAAGCTGATCCGCACCACCGTCGCCGACATCCGGATCGCCGGCCGCAACACTCAGGGCGTCACCATCTTCCGGGTTGCCGAGAACGAACACGTGGTTTCCGCCGCACGGATCGAGGAGAGCGAGGAGGAAGCCGAAGTCGATCTCGCCGACGGCACCGCCGAAATCGCACCGACCCCCGACGCGACCGTCGGTGAGGACCTCGCCGACGGCGGCGAGGGCGACGAAGAGGGCGAGGGCGACAGCGAGGCCTGAAACTGTTCCTTCCGGCTGGAATGAGGGGCGGCGCCGATCGACGGCGCCCTTCTCCGGCCCACTGCAGCCGCCCTCGCCGGCGGGTTCAGCCGTCGGCCCGATGGCAGACTGGTCGAAATTGTGGCCGTCCGGATCGAAAATGAAGGTACAGCAATGAGTGAAACAGTCCAGATTATCGGCGGCGGGCTCGCCGGTTCGGAAGCCGCGTGGCAGCTAGCCGAGGCCGGCGTGAAGGTGCGCCTTTCCGAGATGCGCGGCTCGGGCGAGAAGACCCCGGCTCACCACACCGACGATCTCGCCGAATTGGTCTGCTCGAACAGCTTCCGCTCGGACGATGGCGAGCAGAATGCCGTGGGTCTGCTCCATTCGGAGATGCGCGCGCTCGGCTCGGTGATCCTCGCCGCAGCCGACCTTCACCGGGTGCCGGCGGGCTCGGCGCTCGCGGTGGATCGCGACGGCTTCTCGGCCGAAGTCACTGCGCGCATCGCTGCCCATCGCAATATCGAGCTGGTCCGCGAGCGAGTCGACGTCCTTCCAGAGTCCGGCCCGACCATCGTCGCCACTGGTCCGCTGACCGCGATGCGCCTCGCCGAGTCGATCGGCGCGGCGACGGGCGCCGAGGCGCTGGCCTTCTTCGATGCGATCGCTCCGATCGTCCACCGCGACAGCATCGACATGGGGATCTGCTGGATGGCGTCGCGCTGGGACAAGGGCGACACCAAAGACTATATCAATTGCCCGATGACGAAGGAGGATTATCTGGCCTTTCGCCAGGGCCTGCTCGACGGCGACAAGACCGAATTCAAGGAATGGGAGCAGGACACGCCCTATTTCGAAGGCTGCATGCCGATCGAGGTGGCGGCCGAGCGCGGCGAGGACACTCTGCGCTATGGGCCGATGAAGCCCGTCGGCCTCGACGATCCGCGTACCGGGCGCTGGCCCTATGCCGTCGTCCAGCTGCGCCAGGACAACCGGCTCGGCACCTTGTGGAACATGGTCGGCTTCCAGACCAAGCTCAAGCATGGCGAGCAGGTGCGATTGTTCCGGACGATTCCCGGGCTGGAAAATGCCGAGTTCGCCAGGCTCGGCGGGCTGCACCGCAATACCTTCATCAACTCGCCGCGATTGCTCGACGAGACGCTGCGCCTGCGCTCGGCCCCTCACATCCGTTTCGCGGGACAGATTACCGGTTGCGAAGGCTATGTCGAATCCGCCGCGGTCGGCCTGCTCGCCGGCCGCTTCGCAGCAGCCGAGCTGCGTGGCGAAACTCCGGTTCGCCCGCCGATCGAGACCGCGCTCGGCGCCCTGCTCGGCCATATCACCGGGGGCGCGGACGCAACGACCTACCAGCCGATGAACGTGAATTTCGGCTTGTTCCCACCGATCAGCGGCCGCTCGAAAAAGGCCGATCGTAAGCGTGCCTATACCGATCGGGCGAAGCAGTCGCTGAAGAATTGGATCGCAACCCAGCCTGCCTGAGCGAAGCGTGGCGAGGGGGACCATCCAGGAGGGTGGCGGTGTAGCCGTCGAAGATCGGGAGTTTTTCGCGCGAACCCTGTGATGCGGGCCAATGCCCCGCATCAAGATGGCGAGGCTTCTCCGCATGCGCATTTCGGCTTGGACTTGGTCTTCACCTTCGTCGTGGCGAATTCCGTCGGGACCAGGGCGCCGTCCCGGTTCTTGTCGGCGTCCGCAAACTTGTCGTGCGTCTTGACCGTCCATTCCTCGAAACTGAGGTGACCGTCGCCATTGGTATCGAGCTTTGCGAACGGCTTGCGGCGCGGCTCCAGCATCTCCGCCAGGGTGATCCGGCCGCTGCGATCCTTGTCGGCGCGGTCGAACCTCTTCTGCTCGCGGGTGCGCTCGTCCGCAGCGGGGGGCGACGCCGCACCCTCCTCGTCATCCTCTTGGGCCGCGCCCGCGCCGGCCTGGCCGGCAACAGCCGCGGGCGCGGAAGGAATGAGGGTTTCGCGGGTTGCGCGGCTCTTCCACAGGAAGAAGCTCCCGGCGCTGAGCAGTACGGCCGCCGCAGCGATGATCAGGTAACGCACCATGCAGCCCCTCCTGCATCCGCCTGGAAAGAGCCGATCCTTACCGAAAAATACGCTTCGTTCCAGCCCCGAAATGCGCCTCAGCGGCCGGTGAGGCGATAGCGGATCATGCGCAACATGCGTCCGGGCGATCCCTGCGCCTCCCAGCGCATCCGCGCGGGATCGCAATCCCGGATCGCGAGGGCTGCGAGCATTCCGAGCGGGCGCAGCCGCGATGGCATTGCGGGAAAGGGCGCCATCGACAGCGCCCGGGCGATTGCGGCATCGGCCTCGTCGCGCTCCGCGCTGTGGCGGGCGAGATCGACCAGCGCCCAGGCCTCGCCAGCGGTCTCGATGCCCTGGTTCTCGCCGCCCAATAGCCGCGCCGAATATCGAAACAGCAGCCCGCCGCGCTTGCTCGAATAGCCGCTAAACTCCTCCGGACCGAGGCGATCGGCGTCGAGCAGCACCGACCACCCTTCCTCCATTTCGGCCAGATCTGCCCCGGTCAGTCCAACCGGCAGCAGAGTGGCGGCAAGCTCCTTAAGCAGAGGTTCGGCAGGAGCCCGTTCGCGGTCGAGCCGCTCGAGCGATTCGCGCCACCATGCGAGCTTGATCCGGCTGATCATCGTCTCTCTTCCCCCGGCGAACACCTCTCCGAGCGCATGATCGAGGCGCCACAATGCAGACAGCCTCGGACGCGGCTCGGCCGGGACAAAG
>JAQGLD010000113.1 GCA_028293055.1 Alphaproteobacteria bacterium | reverse complement strand
CGGTCCGCATAGGCGGCGAGCGGCGCCGATCCGTCATTCTTCTGCCACGCGGCGAGCAGCGCCTCTTTGGGCGGCGCGTCGGGGCCGACGATCGCGAGCAGCGGGCCGAGGCCCGACCAGTCATAGGTGAAGGCCGCCTTCACCGCGGCGGCGTCGACCTTGCCGAGCGCATAATCGAGCGTCTCCAGCGCGTCGCTTGGAGTCTGGTAGACATGCTTGTCGAGCGAGGCCGACGCGATCGCGGTGGCGAGGTCGGCACTCACCCGGCTGCTCTGCTGGACGACCGCGCCGCGCAGCGGGGCCTTGACGCGCTCGATGCCCTGCGAGACCTCGGTTTCGGTCGGCCCATCCTTGACGAAGCGGCGCAGCTCGCCCTGGGCGACTTCGAGCGCCTCCTGCCATTTGCCCGCAGTGGGCAGCACGATCAGGCAGGCGCCACGGGAATCGGGCGCATCGTGATTGACGATGGTCATCGCGCCAAGCATCGGCGATCCCGTGGCGGCGGTCATGTGCATCAGCCGCGCGTCGAGGATGGAGGACCAGAGCCGCGCCAGCGCGTCCTGCCGGATTCGGTCCATCGGCGAGGCGGCGGGCGTCTTGGGCGCGAGACGGCATGCACTCAGGGCCGCGGGCATCCCGCCATTGGAGAGCGAGAAAGCCTCGAGTCCGCGATCGGGCAGCCGCGCCGGCGGTTGCGGCCGCGGCACAATGGGGCCTCTTCCTTTCCACTGCGAGAAGCTCTGCTCCACCAGCCGCTGAACCGAGTCGGCCGAAGCATCCCCGACGACGACCAGGGTCGCGATCTCGGGGCGGTACCAGCGATCGTAAAAGGCCTGCAGCCGCGCCGGCGAGGCTGCCTTGATCGAGGCTTCGGTGCCGCCCGGCTCGCGATCGGCCGATCTCAGCCCCGGCCCCTGGAAGCGGTTGATCTCGCGCTGGACGGTAAGCACCGGACCGTTGCGTGCCTGCATTTCGGCGAGCACCACTCCGCGCTCGGAGTCGACGGCGGCAGGCGTGAAAAGGATGTCCTCGGCGCCGCTATGCAGCCAGTCGAGCACGTCCTTGAGGCCTTCCGGCTTCGACGCTGGAAGATCGATCGCGTAGATCGTCGAGGTCAATTGGGTGAAGGCGTTCTGGTCGCGGCCGAACGCGACTCCGAGCGCCGCGAAGCGATCGTCGAGAACGCCGTTCGGCGCGAGCCTGGTCGATCGGAACGCCATATGCTCGATGAAATGGGCGTAGCCGCGCTCGTCCTCCGCCTCCTCGAAGCTGCCGACGTCGAGCGCGAGGCGCACCGAGACCGCGCCGGCCGGAATGTGGTTCTGAAGGATGGCATAATGCAGGCCGTTCGGCAGGGTGCCGAATCGGGCTGCGGGATCGGCGACGATGACCGGCGGCCTTGCCGGCCCGCTTTGCACCGCCGCGGCCACCTTGTCCGTCTGAATCTGCGCCTGCGCCGCGGCGGCCGCCACCAGCAGGGCGGCAGCGACAATAAGACGGGCGTACTTGGTCATCGTCAGGCTTTCTCGAGGATTATAATGCTCCGCCAGTATCTTAGCCTGGTGCGCGCGGCTGTCGAGCAATGCTCATTCCTTCGCAGCGAATGCGAATGGCATGATCGCGAGATAGGTGTCTAGCGGCGGCGCTCCGGCGACTCTCGCGCCTTCGCGCAGGAGGAAGGCGTGACGCATGATCTCGCCCTGCTGCTCGAGTCCGTAAGCCTCGAAGCTGCGCCCCGGCTCCACTCGATAGGCGTAGCGGCAGAAAGGGTGGCGCATCAGCGGCAGATAGAAGCGTCCGCGAGTCTGGCTTTGCCAGACATGGGTCATTTCGTGCACGAACAAGGCCTGGAGATCAAGGCGCGCGGTTGCGAAATCCTCGGCCCACAGACTGCTTGCCGGATGGAAGTGGATATTGCCGGTCGGCGCCATCACGACTTCGCGCGGCTGGAACGGCCACCATTTGCGGCGCACGATGCGCACCCGATCATAGTCGATCGAATCGCCGAACACCGAGCGGGCGAGCCTTTGCTCGCCGCCGGTCAGCAGCCTAGCCGTCATCGCCCGGGGCGGGATCGCCTGCGCCGACCAGCCTCGCCTCGACCGTCACCGTCGGCGCCGCCCTGAAGCGCAGCGAGAGCGGCACGGTCGCGCCGGGTTTGAGCTTCGGATCGAGGCCGAAGATCATCAGATGCTTGCCGCCCGGCGCGAATTTCAGCTTGCCGTCCTGGAACGCCGCCGACGCGATCGGCTGCATCGAAGCCATGTGGTTCATCGTCATGCTCTCGTGCATCTCGACCCGCGCGCCTGGCGCCGCGGCCGAGACGAGAGCCTCGCCCTTCGTGTTCGCCTCCGCCTCGAAATAGCCGGCACCGGTGCCGCTTGGCGCGGCGGGCAGCCGCACCCAGGCCCCGCGCACCTTGGCTTCGGGCTTTTGGGAACCCTGGCCGCAGCCGGAGAGCAGGAGCAGAGGGGCCAGAAGCGCGGTCGGGAAGAGCTTGTTCATCGCGCGGGCTCTTAGCGGGACCCCACTTCTTGTAGCAACCGAAACGGCCCCTATATCGCTTCCAGAAGCACCCGCGCGCCTCGTTGGAAGGGCGCGGGCGGATGGTTTTTTGGGGCATAAGAGGTTCATATGGCAAAAGTAATCGGTATCGATCTCGGCACCACCAATAGCTGCGTCGCTGTCATGGAAGGCGGCAAGCCCAAGGTCGTCGAGAATGCGGAAGGCGCGCGCACCACGCCGTCGATCGTCGCCTTCGCCAAGGATGGCGAGCGGCTGGTCGGCCAGCCTGCGAAGCGCCAGGCGGTCACCAATCCAGACAATACGGTTTTCGCGGTGAAGCGCCTGATCGGCCGCCGCTATGACGATCCGATCACCAAGAAGGACACCGAGCTGGTCCCCTACAAGATCAGCCGCGGCCCGAACGGCGATGCCTGGGTCAATGCGGGAAGCAAGGACTACAGCCCGTCGCAAATCTCGGCCTTCATCCTCCAGAAGATGAAGGAAACCGCCGAAGCCTATCTCGGCGAGACCGTCACCCAGGCGGTGATCACCGTCCCGGCTTATTTCAACGACGCCCAGCGCCAGGCGACCAAGGATGCCGGCCAGATCGCCGGTCTCGACGTGCTGCGCATCATCAACGAGCCGACCGCGGCTGCGCTGGCTTATGGCCTCGACAAGCAGGACGGCAAGACGATCGCCGTCTACGATCTTGGCGGCGGCACGTTCGACATTTCGGTGCTCGAGATCGGCGACGGCGTGTTCGAGGTGAAGTCGACCAACGGCGACACCTTCCTCGGCGGTGAGGATTTCGACGCCAAGATCGTCGACTGGCTTGCCGACGAGTTCAAGAAGCAGGAAGGGATCGACCTTCGCGGTGACCGGCTCGCGCTGCAGCGCCTCAAGGAAGGCGCCGAGCGCGCCAAGATCGAGCTGAGCTCGGCCCAGACGACCGAGATCAACC
>JAQGLD010000089.1 GCA_028293055.1 Alphaproteobacteria bacterium | reverse complement strand
TGGCATATGCGATTTCCCTCCCCATCAAGGGGGAGGGCCTGGAGGTGTCGCCAAACTTAGCGCCTATGGGCCTTCGCCGGGATGACGGGGTTGCACCGGGGATGACGGGTTGTATCGCCTTGGTCTAGCAAGTGGGTGACAGCGGAGGAAGGATGCCGGCGGACGACTCGGAAACCATCCTGCTCTTCTCCTACGGCACGTTGCAGCAGGACAATGTCCAGCTCGCGACCTTCGGACGCCTGCTCGAGGGTCGCCCGAATGTCTTGCCCGGCTTCGCCCTCTCGCCGGTCAGGATCACCGACCTCCATGTCATCGCGACCAGCGGCAAGGACGTCCACACGATCGCACGGCGGACCGGAAACCCGGCGGACCGAATCCCCGGCACGGTCTTCGAAATCACCGTGGAAGAACTGGCCGCGGCGGATCGCTACGAGGTCGGCGACTATGCGCGGATCTCTGCGCGGCTGGACTCCGGCGCGGAAGCATTCCTCTATGTCGCGGGTGGAGACACGAACCTCTGACCGATGGGCGGGAGCAGCCCGACGAAACGAAATCAGCTCGGCCACAGTCGCGCAGCGCCGCGTACGCCCGAAGAATCGCCCCATTGCGCCGGAACGATGCGGGCGCTCCACTGGTCGGAGAAGGTGTGGCGTGGGACCAGATCGGGGAGGCGCGCGTAGAGCTCGTCGACATTCGACATTCCGCCGCCGAGCACGAAGCAGTCGGGATCGAGGATATTGGCGACCAGGGCCAGGGCCCGGGCGAGCCGGTCGATATAGAGATCGAGGCTCACCGAAGCCCCTGCGTCTCCTGTTCGCGCCGCGGCGACGATCGCCGACCCGTCGAGCAGCCGTCCGCTGCGCCGCTGGTGGTCTGCGCGAAAGCCGGTCCCCGATATCCAGGTCTCGAGGCACCCGCGCTGGCCGCACCAGCAGTTCGGACCTTGCTGCTCATTCTCGTCGGTCCAGGGCAGAGGGACATGGCCCCATTCGCCGGCAATGCCGTTGGCGCCCTCGACGATCCGACCGTCGACGACAAGGCCGCCGCCGCAGCCGGTGCCGACGATGATCGCGAAGACGGTGCGCGCGCCGGCCGCCGCGCCGTCCACCGCTTCGGACAGAGCCAGGCAATTGGCGTCGTTGGCCATCCGCACCTCACGGCCGAGCGAGGCCTCGATATCCTGCCGAAAGGCTCGGCCGTTGAGAAAGACAGAGTTGGAATTGCGCATCGTTCCCGTCCGCGGCGAGATCGAGCCCGGAGTGCCGATTCCGATCGATGCGGCAGGGCCCACCGCAGCCTCCGTCGCAGCGACAAGCGCCTTCACGGCCTCGATTGCTTTTTCATAGCTGCCGGGATTGGGGACTCGCTGGCGATGCAGGAAGCGCCCTTCGGAATCGAGCGCCGCGGCCTCGATCTTCGTGCCTCCGAAATCGATTCCGATCTGAACCATGATCCGCTCCTCGAGTTCGGGCGCCGCGCCCCCGCTTCCCCCTCGGGAAATCAGGAGCTAGAGCGTCACCGAAGGAGACCGTCGATGGCCAAGGGACAGAAGAAGAGCAACAAGGAAGCGCGCAAGCCCAAGAAGGAGACCAAGAAGGTGATCGCCGCGGCGCCTTCCAGCAAGGGCGTGGTCAAGAGCTGATGGCAGACGCCTTCGTCCGCCACCGCCAGCCCTGGAAGAGCGAGGAGGTGGCGAAGCTGCGCCGTCTCGCCGAAAAGGGCATGGGCCTGAAGGCGATCGCGAAGGCGCTGACCCGAAGCGAGGAATCGGTCCAGGACCGCGCCAAGGTGGACGGAATCAGGATCGCGAAATTGCGCTGACCGGGGCGTATCCCGTGATTCCCGCGAATGCGGGAATCCACCTTTTGCGATTCCCAGTGTCTGTCTTGACCGAGTTGAACCGTGGGTTCCCCGGCGAAGGCCGGGGTCCAGCCGCACGGCCCTTGGAACCTGGATCCCGGCCTTCGCCGGGAAACGATTCGGTCAAGATAGGACAGACTATACGAAGTGAAGCTGAACTCCCGCTTTCGCGGGAATGACGAGGATCAGGTGACCGAGCCTCAGCGCGGCCTGGCCGGCTTGGCCTTGTAGACCTTGGGCTTGTGCCGCATCGGCGGCGGTCCGCTGCGCTTGTTCTCCCGGGCGGCGGCGCGGGGAGAGCCCTGGACCGCCTCGATCCGCACCGAGCCTTCGCCGTCCGAGGCGAGGTCGGTGGTGCGCTTGACCGCATCGGCGAACCGGCCGGCGGCGGCACGGGGAATCTCGAAGATCGTCTCGCTCGCCGCGATGCGGATCGCTCCGATCTCGTTCTTGGTGATGTGGCCGCGGCGGCAGAGCAAAGGCAGCAGCCAGCGCGGGTCGGCATTCTGGTTGCGGCCGATATCCATCCGGAACCAGATCGTGTCCTCGAAGCCGGCGCGCGGGCCTTCCGGCCGTTCCTGGCGCGCCGGACCCGCGTCGAGCAGCTCCTCGGCGACCGGCATCCGGCCGCGATGGGCGCGGACCAGAGCGGCTGCGATTTCCTCCGGGCTGCGCTCGGCGAGCAGGCGTGCGGCGAGCTCGCGATCCTCGTCGTCGACCTCGACCGGCTCGAGCAGATGCGCGACCAGCCGTTCGCGGTCGTTGCGGCGGACATCCTCGGGAGTCGGCGCAGGGATCCACTCGGCGGCGATCCGGGCGTCGCGCAAGGTCGCCTCGACCCGGCGGCGGCGCGGATAGGGTACGAGCAGGATCGCGGTCCCCTTCTTGCCGGCGCGGCCGGTGCGGCCCGAGCGATGCTGGAGCATCTCGGCGTCGCGCGGCAGCTCGACGTGGATGACCAGCGACAAGGTGGGCAGATCGATGCCTCGAGCCGCGACATCGGTCGCGACGCAGACCCGCGCGCGGCGGTCGCGAAGCGCCTGCATGGCGTGGTTGCGCTCGCTCTGGCTGTTCTCGCCGGAGAGCGCGACGACCGCGAAGCCCCGTTCGACCAGGCTGGCGTGGAGCCTTCGCACATTCTCGCGGGTCGCGCAGAACAGCATCGCCGATTCCGCCTCGTGATAGCGGAGCAGGTTTACCACGACCCGCTCGATGTCCGCCGGGGCGAGCGCTATCGCCTGATAGGCGATGTCGCCATGGCCGCGATCCTCGCCGACGGTGGAGATTCGCAGTGCGTCGCGCTGGTAGCGACGGGCCAGGGCGACGATCGGCTTTGGCATCGTCGCCGAGAAAAGCAGGGTGCGGCGCTCGGAGGGGGTCGCGTCGAGTATCTCCTCGAGATCCTCGCGAAAGCCCATGTCGAGCATCTCGTCGGCCTCGTCGAGCACTGCGACCTTGAGGTTGGAAAGGTCGAGTGCGCCGCGCTCGAGATGGTCGCGAAGCCGGCCCGGAGTGCCAACGATGATGTGCGCGCCCTGTGAGAGCGCGCGGCGTTCCTTCGAGGCGTCCATCCCTCCGACGCAGGTGGCGATCCGGCCGCCGCTCTTGCCGTAAAGCCATTCGAGCTCGCGGCTGACCTGGAGTGCGAGCTCGCGGGTCGGCGCGATCACCAGCGCCAGCGGCTCGCGGACATAAGGCAGCTCGCCATTCGGCTGGAGCAGCTGCGGCGCCATGGCGAGGCCGAACGCGACGGTCTTGCCCGAGCCGGTCTGCGCCGAGACGACGAGGTCGCGCCCTGCCGCTTCGGGCTCGAGCACTGCGGCCTGGACTGGGGTCGGTGCGGAATAGCCGCGGGCGGAGAGGGCTTCGGCGAGGAAGGCCGGCAATTGTTCGAAACTCATCCCCACCAAATGGGGGGTGCGGGCGCCAGAGCAAGGCTGGAACCGGCGGAACCGCCCGGCGAAATGCATTCGCAGATCGGACACAATCGGCTATCGACTGACATATTGCAGCAATGTTCGGGCTCGATAGAGGCGCTCGCCGGTCCCTCCCTCCCCCTTTGTGGCCGGCGTTCATCCCCGAACTCAGGGCCGGTCCGCAAGGGCCGGCCCCTTTTTTCGGCAGAGGCCGTCTCGGGCCTTTTGCTGCATTGCAATAAAAGTGCTAGCGGGCCGCTCATGCTCAACATCAACGAGATCAGCGTGCGGCTCGGCGGCCGCGTCATCCTCGACCGTGCGACTGCAGCGCTCCCGCCGCGCTCCCGCGTCGGGCTGATCGGCCGCAACGGCGCAGGCAAGACCACCTTGATGCGGATCGTCGCCGGTTTCGCCGAGCCCGACAATGGCGCGATCGAGATGCCGCGCGGAAGCCGCATCGGTTATATCGCGCAGGAAGCCCCGACCGGCGATTCGACTCCATTCGAGACCGTGCTCGCCGCCGACACCGAGCGCGCCGCCTTGCTGGAAGAGGCCGAGCACAGCCACGACCCGGATCGGCTCGGCGAACTGCATGAGCGGCTCAACGCGATCGACGCCCATTCCGCCCCGGCCCGCGCCGCTCGGATCCTGGTCGGGCTCGGCTTCGACGAGGAAATGCAGCACCGCGCGCTCGACAGCTTCTCGGGCGGCTGGAAGATGCGGGTGGCGCTTGCTGGCCTGCTCTTTTCCGCGCCGGACCTGCTGCTGCTCGACGAGCC
>JAQGLD010000087.1 GCA_028293055.1 Alphaproteobacteria bacterium | reverse complement strand
TGCTCGACGGCGCCGGCTTCGCGGCCGCGATCGATCGCCTAGCGGCGCAGATCAACGAGACGCCCGATCTCGTCGCCGGAATCGAGGCGCGCGGCTTCGTGGTCGGAGCCGCTCTTGCCCAGAAGCTGGGGACAGGCCTGCTCCTTGTCCGCAAGGCCGGCAAGCTCCCGGGCGAGACCATCGCCGAGGAATATGCGCTCGAATATGGCACCGACCGGCTGACCATGCATGTCGATGCCTGCGCGCCCGGCGCAAGGGTCCTGCTGGTCGACGACCTCATCGCCACCGGCGGAACCGCCCTGGCGGCGCATCGGTTGGTCCGCCGGGCCGGGGCCGAGGTGGTCGGCACCGCGTTCATCATCGACCTCCCCGAGCTTGGCGGAGCCGATCGGCTTCGCGCCGAGGGGCTCGAAGTGCACAGCCTGTTCGCCTTCGCAGGGCATTGAGCGGACTGGTTCCGGCGCCGGAACCTTCATTGTTCTTTTTCGTTTACAGTCGGTTAGGGATTTTTCCTCGCGAGGGAGCGGATGGAATTGTCCCTTTCGTTCAGCGCGTTCGGGAGAGTTGCTCATGTCCGTTTCACGTCTTCGCGCCGCCGCCTTGCTGCTGGCCGGCTCCCTGGGTCTCGCCGCTTGCGACGAAGGCTATGGCTATCAGGGAATGGCCGTCGGCTATGGCGCACCGGGTTATTGCGACCCCCGCTGGGGCGATTGCTATCGTGGCGGTTACGGCGGCTATGGCTATGGCTATGACGACTATGAAGTGAACCCCTGGTGGGGTTGGTACGGCGATTATTATTATCCCGGCATCGGCTTCTACGTCTACGATTCCGGGGGCAATCGCTACCGCTGGAACGATAGCACCCGCCGCTATTGGGAGGGCCGTCGCGGCAATTATCAGGGCCGCGACTGGAACGATCAGCGGTGGCAGCGCTGGGAAGGCTATCGAGGCCAGAACGGCGGCAATTGGAACGGCGCCAATCAGGGCAATTGGAACCGCGGATCGAGCGGGGCCGGCAACTGGAACCGAGGCGCTGGCCAGGGCACCAGCTCGACCCGCGGCAATGGCAATTGGAGCCACGGGACGGGCCAAGGCGGCAATTGGAGCGGCGGCCACCGTCGCCATTAGGCCCCGTCGCCTATCGGCCGTCGCCGGATCAGCACGATCGAGGTGAAGCGGAGCACCGGGACATCGTCCTGGTTGGTCACGCTCACCTCGGAACGGAATGAGCCTATTTCGGGCTTGCTGCGCGACGGCCTGGTCTCGACGATACGGCTGCGGACATGAAGGATGTCGCCGGGGTGGACCGGCCTCAGCCAGCGCAGGTCATCGACTCCGGGAGAGCCGAGACCAGCCTGGTCCTCCTGGGCCATATGGCGGACCATCGTCGCCATCGTCATCGCGCACGTGTGCCAGCCGCTCGCGGCGAGGCGCCCGAAATGGGTCTGCGCGGCGGCCTCGTCGGAGAGGTGGAACGGCTGCGGATCATATTTGCGCGCGAACTCCAGCACTTCCTCGCGGGTAACCGCATAATGGCCGAAGTCGGTCTCCTTGCCGACCTCCAGATCCTCGAAATAGATCAAGCTTCGTCTCCTTCGCGCTTCAGGCCGTAGCATCTTGCAGCGCGGTTGCGAGAGTGGTTGCGCGGATTTCCGCCATATGCCAGCCAGAGAAAAAGCGAGGCGGGGGGTAGCGGCGATGGCGGGCAAAGTGATGGTGGGGCGACGGGCGTTGCTCGTAGCGGGCTTGGGCAGCGCCGCGCTGGCCGCGGTGCCGGCCTGGGCGCTCGGCGAAGCCGGCGAGCCGGAGGTCGATTCGATCGTCGACCGCTTCATGCGCGAGTTCGAGATACCCGGTATCGCAGTCGGAATCGTCAGGCCCGGCCGGCCTGCCATGACGCGCGGCTATGGAGTCCGCACGCTCGGCCGTCCCGAGCGAGTCGACGCCGACAGCCTGTTCGGAATCGCCTCCAACACCAAGGCGTTCACCGCGGCAGCGATCGCGATGCTGGTCGAGGCGGGCAAGCTCGCCTGGGACGAGCCGATGGTCAAATATATTCCCGATTTCGCGCTCGCAGATGCCGATGCGACCCGGATGATGACGGTTCGCGATCTCCTCTGCCACCGCAGCGGCCTCGCGCTCGGCGCGGGCGATCTGATGCAATTTCCCAAGAGCGACCGGACTCACGAGGAATTTCTGCGCGCCTTGCCCCGGCTCAAGCTCGCCCGCGGATTCCGCTCCGGTTATGCCTATGACAACATCCTCTATGTGATCGCTGGCATCCTCATCGAGCGGGTTTCGGGCCTGTCGTGGCAGGATTTCATCACCGGCCGGATCCTTCGGCCGCTCGGCATGAGGAACAGCGTCGCCAACCTGCCCCTGGTCCGCACCGCGAACATCGTCGGCCGGCACGCCCGCCTCGGGCCTCCGCTGCGCGGCATGGGACCGCTTGCGGTGATCGAGCCGGACGAAGGCCCGGCGGTCGGCGCCGCCGGCGGGATCCAGGCGAGCGTCTCCGACATCATCCCCTGGCTCGAGACCCAGCTCGGCAAAGGGCAAGCGCCAGGGCGCCCGCGCCTGTGGAGCGAGCAACAATCGAACGAAATGTGGACTCCCCAGGTGATCACGAGCAGTAGCGCAGGCCCGATTGCGGACAATCCGGTGCGGCCGGTGCTTCAGGGTTACGCGCTCGGCTGGTTCGTCCAGCAATATCGCGACCGCCGCCTGATCAACCATTCGGGCGGGCTCAGCGGCCAGGTCACCTACACGGCCTTGCTGCCAGAGCAGGGGATCGGCCTGGTCGTCTATTCCAACACCGAGGATGGCATCCCGGTCTCGACCCTGCGCTGGGCGCTGCTCGACCATCTCGTCGGCGCGCCCCCGGTCGACTGGGTCGCGGTCACGCGCGGCGCGATCGACCGCAGCCAGGCCGAGGCCCGCACGCTGACCGCGGGCGGCGAGGTGAGGGCGCCGGCAGGGGGGCCGTCGCTGCCACTTGCCGCTTATGCCGGCCGCTATCGCGATCCCTGGTATGGCGATGTCCTGATCGTCGTGCGGTCCGGGCAGCTGTCGATCGACTTCACTCGGACTCCGGTTTTCAAGGGCGCGCTCGAGCCGTGGGGCCCCGACTCGTTCCGCACCCGCTGGGCCAAGGGCGCCGGCGAGGATGCTGTGGTCGCCTTCACCATCACCGGCGGCCGGGTGACCGGAATGAAGATGAAGGCGCTCTCGCCGCTCGCCGACTTCAGCTATGACTTCCACGACCTCGATCTGGTGCGGGTGGACTGACGTTCCCCACCAGCGGAGCCGAAAATCCTCCCCGCGAGCGGGGTTCACATGCATGACGTTGGGCTGCGCACGGGCTATGGGCCGCCGATGCCGACCCTGCTCCTACTCGCCGCCTCGAACGTCTTCATGACCATCGCCTGGTACTGGCATCTGAAGGGCGGGATGACCAAGCCCCTGCTGGTCGTCATCCTGATCAGCTGGGCGATCGCCCTGGTCGAATATTGCCTTGCGGTGCCGGCCAACCGGATCGGCTATGCCCATGGCTGGAGCGCCGGCCAGCTCAAGATCACCCAGGAGGCGATCGCCTTGGTCGTCTTCGCAGGCTTTATGGTTGCAGTACTCGGCGAGCCGCTCGGCTGGCGCTATCTCGCCGCCTTCGGCTGCATCATGGCGGCGGTGGCCTTCATGTTCGTCGGCAAGTGAGGGGCCGGCCTGCGCCGCCCCGTGCCGATCCGATCGAGCACTCAGCCAAAGGCCGCGGGGACGACCCCCTCAGCCTTCCAATGACGTCAGGCCATCCACTTCACACGTTGAAGCGGAACAGCATGATGTCACCGTCCTGGACGACATAGTCCTTGCCTTCGGATCTCAGCTTGCCGGCGTCGCGGGCGCCGGCCTCGCCGGCAAACTTTATGTAGTCCGCATAGGCGATGGTCTCGGCGCGGATGAATCCGCGCTCGATATCGGTGTGGATCACTCCGGCCGCTTGCGGCGCCTTGGAACCCTTTTCGACCGTCCAGGCCCGGGTTTCCTTCGGGCCCGCGGTGAAGAAGGTGATCAGGTGGAGGAGGTCGTAGCCGGCACGGATAACCTGCGACAGGCCGGTCTCCTCGAGCCCGAGATCGCCGAGGAATTCGGGCCGGTCGGCGGGCTCCATGGTCGCGATCTCGGCCTCGATCGCGGCCGAGATCACCACCGCGCCTGCACCTTCGGCGGCCGCCTTCTCGAACACGCGTGCGCTATGCGCATTGCCCGAGGCGGCGTCGCCCTCGTCGACATTGCAGACATAGAGGACCGGCTTGGCGGTGAGCAATTGGGCGCGGTCCAGCGCTTCCTTCTCCTCCTCGTCCTTGGGCTGGGTCAGCCGCGCCGGCTTGCTGTCGCGCAGCAGCTCGAGCGCCTGGCCGAGCACCGAAGCCTGGATCCTGGCTTCCTTGTCGCCCTGCTGCGCTTTCTTGACGAGGTTGGGGACGCGCTTCTCGAGACTGTCGAGATCGGCGAGCATCAATTCGGTTTCGACCGTCTCGGCATCGGCGACGGGATCGACACGGCCTTCGACATGAGTCACATCGCCGCCCTCGAAGCAGCGCAGGACATGGACGATCGCATCGACCTCGCGGATATTGCCGAGGAACTGGTTGCCGAGCCCTTCGCCCTTGGAGGCGCCTCGCACCAGCCCGGCAATGTCGACGAATTCGAGCTGGGTCTCGAGGATCTGCGCCGATTTGGCGATGCGGGCGATATCCTGGAGTCGCGGATCCGGCACCGCGACCCGGCCGACATTGGGCTCGATGGTGCAGAACGGATAATTAGCCGCCTGCGCCGCCGCGGTCTCGGTCAGCGCATTGAACAGGGTGGACTTGCCGACATTCGGCAGCCCGACGATTCCGCAACGAAAACCCATAAATCCTTCCGACCAGACGAAGGCGCGTCCCTAGCCAGAAGCGTGAGCGAGCGCCAGCGCGGAGGCGGCCAGCTAGGCCGCACCTTCGGCCGGAGGCGCGCATTCCAGCTTGCCGGTCTCCTCGCGAAGCACCGCGATCGTGTCGGCGAGGTGGCGCAGGATCAGCGAACGCTCGGCTTCGTCGTAGCGCGAGTCGAGCTCGGCCATGGCCGTCGACAGGGAAGCGAAGGCGGTGCCGGTCCGTTCCATCAGCCTCTCGCTGTTCAGCGCGCGGACGATCACGCTCCGGCGGTCCGCCGGATTGGGTTCGCGCTTCGCGTAACCGGCGCGCGCCAGCCGATCGACGATGCCGGTGATCGCACCGGTCGAGAGCCCGGTCGCAGCCGCGAGCTGCCCCGGAGTCGCGGTGCCGAGCTCGGCAAGCAGGCCCGCGCATTTGCGCTCCGCCGCCGTCATTCCCACCCTGCGCGCCACGCTTTCGTGAAAGAGGATCACTGCGGTGGCGAGGTCGCGGTGCAGACGATTGGACTGATCGGACGGGGGCGAAGTTTGCATATCTCTCACGACTAAGATACTTTTAGGCAAGATAATGTGTTTCCGGCCCGCGGGAAAGGGGATGTCTATGGAAAAGGTTCAGCCCGAGTCGTGGCCGCGCAGGATCGCGCCCGCTCTGCTGCTCGCCTTCCTGGCGCCGGTCTTCACCGAGGTGCTGCCAGGCGCCACGCGCTTCTCGTCGATCTTCGTCTTTCCGATCGAGATGGCGGTGTGGGGCGGCGGCGCGGTGTTGATTCGTGAAGTCGTTCGCAGGCGAGGGCTCGGCTGGTGGAGCCTGCTCCTGCTCGGTCTCGCGCTGGCGATCGCCGAGGAATGCCTGATTCAGCAGACCTCGCTGGCGCCGCTGGTGATCCGGCTCAAAGGCGAGGAATGGGCGAGGGCGTTCGGAGTCAATTATGTCTATCTGCTCTGGGCCCTCGTCTACGAAAGCGTCTGGGTCGTCCTGCTGTCCGTGCTGACGGCGGAGATGGTCTTTCCCGGCCGGCGGGCGGAGGGGTGGCTGAGCCGCGCCGGCGCGATCGCGACCATTTCCCTGTTCCTGCTTGGGGCCTTCCTGGCTTGGTTTTCGTGGACCCGGATCGCGCGCGTCCAGGTCTTTCACCAGCCGCCTTTCGCACCGCCCACGCTCGCCGTTTTCGCTGCCTTGCTCGGCATGCTCATTCTCGCCTGGGCAGCGCTTCGGGTGCGGCGGTCGCCCAGCGCAAGTTCCTGGCGGCCGCCTCCGTCCGTGCTGCTGGCCGCAGCGGCCGCGATCTGGGCGATCCTCTGGTACGGCCTCGTCGTCCTCGCCTTTGGGATTGCGCCGAGGACTCCGTCGATCGTGGTGGTCGCCGGCGGCCTGGGGGTGATCCTGATCCTGATCGTCCTCGTGCCGCGCTGGGCCGCGCATCCGGGCTGGAGCCGGCGCCACGACTTCGCGCTTGTCGCCGGGGCGCTCGCCGGATCGATGGCGGTCAGCTTCGTCGGCTTCATCGGCAGCAGCAGCGCCGATTTGGCCTTCAAGATCGCGGCAGACCTGCTCGCCGCTTTGTTCCTGCTCTGGCTCGGGCGGCGAGTCTTCCGCTCTGGCGCGGAGACGCGATGACGGTTTAGGATGAGGGATGGCTTTCATCCTCCACTACCATCCGCTCTCCTCCTTCTGCTGGAAGGCGCTGATCGCGCTCTACGAGAAGGGGATCGACTTCACCCCCGAGATCGTCGACTTCGGCGATCCCAAGTCGACCGCCGCCTTCCGGGCGATCTGGCCGATCGCCAAGATGCCGGTCCTGGTCGATTCGAGCCGCGGCGACACCGTTCCGGAGGCCAGTATCATCGTCGAATATCTGGACCTGCACGGCGGCGGGGAGCGCGGGCTGGTGCCGGCGGATCCTTCGGCGGCGCTTGAAGTGCGGCTGCAGGACCGATTCTACGACCATTATATTCACCAGCCCATGCAGAAGATCGTCGGCGACCGGCTTCGGCCCGAATCGCGAGGCGACCCGCACGGGGTCGAGGAAGCGCGGCTGACGATCCGGACGGCCTATTCGCTCCTCGACGGGCGCTTCGCGCCGTCGCCATGGGCGGCCGGCGAAGCATTCACCCTGGCCGATTGCTCGGCCGCGCCCGCCTTGTTCTACGCCGACAAGGTCGAACCTGCGGGCAGCGGCCATGCTTCGCTCGCGGCCTATCTCGACAGGCTGAAGGCACGGCCGTCCTTCGCCCGGGTGCTCGCGGAAGCCGAGCCCTATTTCGGCCTTTTCCCCGCCTGATTGTCCGGTCCCAGCTCAGGAGAAGGAGCAATGCGAATCGCCCGTAAGGCGGCCCTGGCCGCACTGCTGTTCAGCCTCTTCGCCTTGGGCGGCTCGGCCTCCGCTCTGAGCGCGGTGCGCAAGCCGGACGCGCTTGGACGCGCCCTCGACGCCGAGGTTGCCAGGGCGATGGCACGCACTGGTGCGCGCGGCCTCGCCATGGCCGTGATCGAGGACGGCAAGCCGCTGCTGGTGCGCAGCTGGGGAGTGCGCAACGCCGCCGGCGATCCGTTGAAGACCGACACGATCATGTACGGCGCCTCGCTGACCAAGGCGGTGTTCGCTTACACGATGATGCAATTGGTCGATGAAGGCCGGCTCGATCTCGATCGCCCGATCGCCGCCTATCTGCAGCGTCCGCTTCCCGATTACGGCAATATCGACGGCTACGGCAATTGGGGGGACCTGGCCGGCGACGATCGCTGGCGCAAGCTTACGCCGAGGATGCTGCTCACCCATGCGTCCGGCTTCGCCAATTTCGCCTTCGTCGAGCCCGATCACAAGCTGCGCTTCCATTTCGATCCCGGCACCCGCTACGCTTATTCCGGCGAAGGCATCGTTTTGCTCCAGTTCGCGGTCGAAAAGGGGCTCGGCATCGAGCTCGGCGCGGAGGTCAGGAAAAGGGTTTTCGACCGCTTCGGAATGCGCGACACCAGCATGAAGTGGCGCCCCGATTTCGCCGGCCATCTCGCCGACGGATGGACCGCCGAGGGCATAGTGGTGCCGCATGACGAGCGCAGCCGCGTCCGCGCCGCGGGATCGATGGATACGACGATCGCCGACTTTTCGCGCTTCGCCGCGGGCTTCGTCCGCGGCGACGGCCTCAGCCGGTCCGCGCGGAGGGAGATGGTGCGAGGCCAATTGCCGATCACCACTCGCACCCAATTCCCGACATTGCTGCCCGAGCTTCCGCCGGCCGAGCGCTGGAAGGGGCTTTCCGCCGGGCTCGGAGTGGTCGCGTTCAGCGGACCGCAGGGCCCTGGCTTCTACAAGGGCGGCCATGACGAGCAGACCGGCAATACGTGGGTCTGCGTCGAACGGCGCAAGCGTTGCGTGGTCATCCTCGCCAACGATGTTCGTGCCGAAGCGGTTTTCCCGAGCCTGGTCCGTGCAGCGATCGGCGAGACCGGCGCGCCCTGGGGCTGGGAATATGGCGAACATGCGAATTAGCCTCCCTGCCGCATAGCGGAGGAGGTTTCTGCCCTTAGCTCAGCTAATGGCTCGTTCGAGTTAAGTTCGTTTGCTCGCCAGAGGCAGCCTGCCCATTCTGCAGGGGGAGGCCGATATGGACAGACGCCAATTCATCACGGCAACGACGAGCCTGCTGCTTGCCGCGCCGGCTGTCGGCGCCGCAGCACCGGATCTGCGCGACACGATCGAGCGCCTCGAGCGGCGAAGCGGCGGGCGGCTGGGTGTCGCGGTGCACGATAGCGCCACCGGCCGGCATTTCGCCTGGCGCGCCGACCAGACTTTCCCGCTGTGCAGCACGTTCAAGTTCCTGCTGGTCGCGGCGCTGCTGCGCAATGCCGATCGCGGCCGCGAGCATCTGGCGCGGATCGTCCCGATCGCGGGAGACGATCTGCTTCCCAACTCGCCTTTCACCAAGACCCGCGTCGGGCGCGGCGCAAGCGTCGCCGAGCTGTGCCGGGCGGCGATCGTCGACAGCGACAATGCGGCGGCCAATTTGCTGCTCCCGGCGATCGACGGCCCGGCCGGGTTCACCCGCTTCGCGCGCAGCCTCGGCGACGGGGTCACCCGCCTCGACCGGGTCGAGCCGACGCTCGGCCAGGCCGAACCTGGCGATCCTCGCGACACCAGCTCGCCCGCGGCGATGCTCGCGGACATGAAACGCGTTCTGCTCGGCCAGGTGCTGAGCCCGGCATCTCGGCGCCGGCTGACCGCATGGCTGCTGGCCTGCAGGACCGGCAAGGCCCGGCTGCGGGCGGGCTTTCCGATCGGCTGGCGGGTCGGTGACAAGACCGGGAGCGGGATGCATGGCACCAGCAACGATATCGCCATCGCCTGGCCGGCGCGGGGCGGGCGGCCTCTTCTCGTTGTAGCCTACCTCACCGGCGCCTCGGTCGATGCGCCGCTGCGCGATTCGATCCTGGCGTCGGTCGGACGGGCGGTTGCGACACTGCCCTTGGGCTGAAGCGCGACTGGCAAACGCCCGAGCGGGCTGATAATTCCAGCGCGTGGATTTCAACCATCTCATCGCGCCGATCGGCGCCGACCTGTTCATGTCCGAATATTACGGGCGCCGGCCGCTTCATATTCCGGCTCCCCCGGATTCGCCCCGCCTCGCGCTGATGTCCTGGGATCGGCTCAATGCGCTGCTCGGCCTGTGGTCGCACTGGAGCGAGGCCAATCTCAAGCTGATCCGCGCCAACCGGCCGATCGCGCCCGATCTCTACATGGAAGAGATCTCGCAGCAGGACGGTGCGCTGCGCCGCGCGAGCCTCGCCAAGGTCGAGACCTTCCTCGCGATGGGCGCAAGCCTGGTCGCCAATTATGTCCAGTCTATCGCGCCCGAAGTACGGCAGGTAACCGACATGCTCGCCGAACGCTTCGCCGGGGTCGGAAACGCCAATCTCTATTGCTCGTTCGAAGGGGTACAGGCGTTCAACACCCATTACGACATGCACGAGGTCTTCGCGGTCCATAGCGAGGGCGAGAAGGTGTGGCGCATCTATGCCAATCGCTCGGCGGAGCCGGTCGAGAATGATGCTACTGCGGAGGCCCTCCAGCGCCGCGCGCTGGCCGAGCGGGGGGAGTTGCTGCTCGAGGTGACGATGCGGCCCGGCGACCTGCTCTACATACCGCGAGGTTTCTACCACGATGCGCTGGCCAGCAGCCGGGAATCGCTTCACCTCACCTTGTCGGTGATGCCGGCATCGGGACGCTTCTTCCTCAAGACCCTGAAGCGGGCGGCGATGCGCGAGGCGCTGCTCCGCGCTTACCTGCCCGATGCCCGCATCGATGGCGGCGCGCCGCTGCGCGAGCATCTCGACGCCCTCGCAGGCCGTCTCGCGGAGATCGTTCGGTCGCCGGCTTTCTTCGAGTCCGTCGCGGTGATGCAGCGCAGCCTGGCCCGGCCGGCCCACGGCCTCAGCCTGCCGTCGCGGCCGGCGCTCGAATCCTTCGCCCGTACCGGCGTCGCTGCCCGGGTCGAGCGGCCCGACGGCGGCGCATTGCTGGTCCGCGAAACCGGCGAGCCAGTCTCGGTTGGCGGGATGGCCGACGAGGTCGAATGGTTATTGGCGCGGCCCCTGGTCTCGCTCCAGGAATTGTTCGCGCGCTTTCCGCACCAGGGAATCGGCGCGCTGCGCGAGCTGGTCGAGAAGCTGGTCGAGGTGGGGATATTGAAGCCTGCGCTGATTCGCGGCTGAGGTTCGAGCCCCGGCCGCCCAGCGCGATAGGGCGGCCCGCAGCGTTCGAGTGTTGTGCTGTTTCCATTGAACAGTTTCCCGGCGAGGCCGGGATCCGGTTTCAAAGGGCCATGTGGCTGGACCCCGGCCTCCGCTGGGGAACTCGCGGTTCAGTCCGGTCGGAGCAGGTTCTAGGGTCGGTTTCGACCCTGGCTGAAACTGAATTCGACCTTGCCGGGGTCGACCCGATTGTCGAAGCCATGATGGCGATGCACTCCGTCGCCCTCCACCCAATGCAGGAAGAGATGCGCCGACCAGCCATTCGGATTGGGCGTGATGCGGCCGTGGCGGTGCTCCACGCCGCGATAAAGGACGGCGTCGCCGACTCCCATGCGGACGGAGCGGCGCAAGGCGAGGGCGGCTCAGTCCTGCTGACGGAGGGCGACGGCGTTCATGAATCGAGCATCGTCGCGCTTGGCGAGCCAGTCGGCTTCGGCCGCGATCGCGCCGAGCGTCTCGGCGAGTGAGTCCGTCTCCGCCTTGGCGTAATTGCCGAGGACATGGCCGGTGACCCTGTCCTTGTGGCCGGGATGGCCGATCCCGATGCGAACCCGGCGGAACGCGTTGCCGAGATGGGCTTCGATCGAGCGCAGGCCGTTATGGCCGGCCGTTCCGCCGCCCGTCTTCACCTTGACCTTGAACGGGGCGAGATCGAGCTCGTCGTGGAAGACCGTGACGTCGCCAATCTCCTTCTTGAAGAAGCGCATCGCCTCTCCGGCCGAGCGCCCGCTTTCGTTCATGAAGGTGGAAGGCTTGAGCAGGAGGATCCGCGCGTCGCCGATGCGGCCCTGCTGGGCCCAGCCCGAAAAGGCCTTCTTCGGAGGATCGAACTTGTGAATCTCGGCGATCGCGTCAACCGCCATGAAGCCGACATTGTGGCGCTGCATCGCGTAGCGCGCGCCGGGATTGCCGAGGCCGACCCAGATCTGCACGGGCTCGAATTCCCCCCAATCCGTTGCCGTCTCGGCCGAGAGCGGCTGGCCCGGCACCTCCACCGGCTTCACGCCGAAGAAGGAGCCGAGCCAGGCCACGAAAGACATGAGGGTCTGTTCCCTCAGCCTTCCTTGGTTTCGTCACCTTCGGCTTCGGCCGGGGCTTCCGGAGCCGCTTCGGCGGCCGCGGCATCCTCGGTGTCGAGGGTCATGCCGGACGAGGGCACGATCGTCGCGATCGTGAAGTCGCGATCGGTGATCGCCGACTGGACTCCGTCGGGCAGCTTCACCTGGCTGATGTGGAGCGAATCGCCGATGTCCATGCCGGACAGGTCGATCTCGATCTCGTCGGGGATGGAAGCTGCGTCGCAGACCAGCTCGAGCTCGTGGCGCACGGCGTTGAGCACGCCGCCACGCTTGAGGCCGCGCGAGCGATCCTCGCCGACGAAGCTGATCGGGACCGAGACATGGACTTCGCTATGCTCGGAGATGCGCAGGAAATCGACATGCAGCGGCCGGTCGGTGACCGGGTGAAACTGAACGTCCTTGGGAAGGGTGCGGGCCTGGCCGCCGGGATGATCGATCATCACCACCGAATTCATGAAGTGGCCGCTGGAAAGCGCCTTGATCAGCGCCTTCTCCTCCACGTGAATGGCGAGGGGCTCTTCCTTGTTGCCGTAGACGACGGCGGGGACGCGGCCTTCGCGACGGATCGCACGGGAGGCTCCCTTGCCTGCCCGATCGCGCGTCTCGGCCGACAGCGTAAGCTGTTCGCTCATGTGCATGTCTCCAAAAATGGATGTTCAAAATACCCGCGCTCACGCCTCCAGGGATGAATATGAGCGGGGAAGCGGCCCCTTAGCGAAGCAGGGGGGGAAAGGCAAGTTATCGCCCCCCGCCCGCGGGAGGGGCCAGGGGGTGGGAGGGCTTCGGCGGTGCGCACGCCTGTGCTGGTTCGCCCGCTTCAGGCCACCCCTCATCCCCTCCGGCGAGCGGGAGGGGAGTTTCTACTGGACCCGTTGCACCTTCAGCCCTCGCGCCTCGAGCATCGCTTCGACCGAATCCTTGCCGGCGAGATGTCCGGCGCCGACCGCCACGAAGACCACTCCGGGCTTCTCCATCCGCGCCTTGAGCCAGTCGGCCCAGCGGGCGTTGCGCTGCGCCATCAGCACCTGGCGCAGCTCCGCGGACATCTGGGTCTCGTCGTCGAACGAGCGAGCGATTCCGGCGAGGTCGCCGTTCGACCAGGCGGCGAGCATTTCGGCGAACTGCTTCTTCGTCTCCTCCGGGGAATCGAGCACCGCGACCAGGAACTTGCGCTGCGAATCCTCCGACAGGTGATCGAAGAAACCGAACTGCTCCTCCAGCGTCTCGAGCCCGCTCACCGGCTTGCCGGCGGCGCGGAACGGCCCGGTGATATT
>JAQGLD010000062.1 GCA_028293055.1 Alphaproteobacteria bacterium | reverse complement strand
CCCAATCAGCGCTTCGCCCTGGTCGCGCTCGGCCGGGTCGTGCCGCCCGCCGCGCCGCCGCTCGCCCAGATTCGCGACCGGGTGCGCGCCGACCTGATCGCCGAGCGCGGGCTGGCCCGCGCCCGTGCGGTCGCGACCGCGATCGTCGCCAAGATCAATGCCGGGACCGCGCCTGCGCAGGCCTTTGCCGAAGCCAAGCTCAACCTGCCCGCGCTGCAGACGATCACCGCGACCCGCCACGACATCGCCAGCCAGCAGAACAAGGTGCCGCCGCCGCTGGCGATGCTGTTCGCAATACCCCGCGGCAAGGCACGGCTGATGCCGGCGCCGAACGGCCAGGGCTGGCTGATCGTCGCGCTCGACCGGATCGTCCCCGGCGACGCTTCCAAGCAGCCCCAGGTCACGGACGCGGTCCGCAACCAGTTCGCATCGATCCTTGGCGACGAATATGCCGCCCAGTTCAGCAATGCGATCCTGGCCGGGGAGAAGGTCAAGCGCAACGAGAAGGCGATCGCCGATCTCAAGGCCAGGCTGGCCAACGGTTCGGCCCAATAAAGCCGCCTCGAGGCGCGCCATGCGCCTCGGCCGCCAGGCCTCCGCGCGGCGTTTGCGGTCCGAATCGACGGGCACGGCGACGCCCCGGTCGCCGCGTTGGCGCTTTTCGCTAGAGCCTGATTCGGCGCCGATCCACATCGCCGCTTGACAGCGAATCATTCGTTTTCTACATGTTCCCCATTCGTTCTGGATGGGGAGCAGGGAACATGCTGACTCGCAAGCAACACGAGCTGCTGACCTATATACAAGACCGCCTTTTGGAGACCGGAGTTTCCCCGTCGTTCGAGGAGATGAAGGAGGCGCTGGCGCTGAAATCCAAGTCGGGCGTCCACCGCCTGATCTCCGCGCTCGAGGAGCGCGGCTTCATCCGCCGGCTCGCCAACCGGGCCCGCGCGCTCGAAGTGCTTCGCCCGACCGATGCCAAGGCCAATGTGACGAGCCTGCCCAAGCCGGCCATTCCAGTGCTGCAGCCCGCCAACGATGTCGTCGAGCTGCCGCTCCACGGCCGCATCGCCGCCGGCATGCCGGTGGAGGCGATCGAGGGCCAGACCACCCTCCCCGTCCCGGCCGCCTTGCTCGGCCCCGGCGAGCATTATGCGCTCGAGGTCGCTGGCGATTCGATGGTCGAGGAAGGCATACTCGACGGCGATTACGCCCTGATCCGCAAGACCGATGTCGCCCGCGAGGGCGAGATCGTCGTCGCCCTGATCGACGAGGAGGAAGCGACGCTCAAGACCTTCCGCCGCGAAGGTCAGATGATCCGGCTCGATCCGGCCAACCGCCGCTACGATCCGCAGCGCTACCGCCCCGAGCAGGTCCGCATTCAGGGTCGGCTGGCCGGGTTGCTGCGCCGCTATTGAAGCCTCCGCATCGGGAATTTTCCAAAGCCGGACAACCGGCATTGCAATATGCTCGGACGCCGACTAGATGGCTCGCCTGCCCGACGGCAATGGACGTATAGCTCAGTTGGTAGAGCAGCTGACTCTTAATCAGCGGGTCCCAGGTTCGAGCCCTGGTGCGTCCACCATATTTTCAAAAACTTATCGGACTCGGCTCTCCCGGCGGAGGCGCCGGCGTAAGCACGGAGGAAGCGCGCTCGTCCAGCTCATCGGCTTGGCCCAAAATGGCTTGGCGCCCGTCACCGATGGTTCAGGCATGCAGGATGGCATGATGTCCGACGCAACCTCCCCTTCCGACCCTCAGCGGCTGCCGAAGTCGGAGTGCAACAGCGCCGCCCTGGATGTTGGTGCCGGCACCAATTTCGATCATGGTGTTATCGGCGCGAATTACTGCCCGGAACCATATGCTTGCGCACCGTTGGAGACGGACATCCCCTATCAGGTCGGCGGGCGGCGCAACCCACGCGCTGCCATCTTCCGGCAGCTGCGGTCGTTTTCCTTCATGTTCGTAGAGCGGAATGGCTATGTCCCGAGAATGATCGTCTGCGGCAATAATCGCTCACGCGGGCATGCGCAGGCAATTGCGTCAGTCATTGCGGCAGGTCCCGGGCCTCCCCGTATCCCCAATTGAAAGCCGGTCCGCGGAGGCCTAGCGCGCCGACGGCGGGCCCGTGTCTGGCTTCACCAAGCGAAAGTACTCATGCCGTCTAATTCCTCGCTCTCTGAGATAACGAGCGATCAATGTTGTCAAAAAGGACATTCAAATCATCCAACGCGAAATGCGTCGCATGGCGACGCACTCCCCCTACGAGGTGATGGAGCTGCTTCGCCGTCGCATCATCGATCTCACCTAACTCATCAAGTCTCTTCATAAGCACGCCGGCGATCATGAGAGCAAGAATAGCCACATGATCCGTCTGGTTCTCAAGTTTCATTGATTCGCCTTTCGTAACCGCCGGCACTGTGGCCATCTATGCCGGGACCGCACCGCGCTATTCTTCAAACTATCCGGACAGATAACCCGATATTACGACCCTCAAAAGAACTTGGCCACGAGCTGGGTGTGCGCAACCTCCGGAAGTTCCTTGAAAAACCTCCCCGCCAGCGACCGCCATGTCTGGAAATCGGTGGAATTTCTGAAGTCGTCGAGATGATTTTCAAGGGTCTCCCATTCGACTCTGAGGCAGTAGCGCGACTTGTCTTCCACTTCCCGCTCGAGGCTCATCGCCGTGCAACCGACGGCCCGCTGGAAAAGTGGTGCACATTGCGCAACCGCGGCGTGGAACGCCTCGGCCTGGGCTGGATCGATCGTCAAACGGGCGATTTCTACAATCA
>JAQGLD010000061.1 GCA_028293055.1 Alphaproteobacteria bacterium | reverse complement strand
ACGCCGGACGAGGCCGCAGCCGCGGTCTCCGCTGCCAAGACCGCCGGTCGCAAGACCGTTCTGGTGCTGGTCCGCCGGGGCAATTCGCCCGCGGCCTATTTCGGGGTCGAGCTGACCGGCCAGCATTAAGCGCTCGCAGAAGGCTTGCCGCCCTCCCCGCACGACGGGTAGGGCGGCAGCTTCCTGACAGGAGCGCGACATGACGGACGAGGCGACCGGACGAAAGCTGCCCGAACTGACCGTCCGCGCCGTGCTGCTCGGCGGCCTGATCACGATCCTGTTCACCGCCGCCAACGTCTATCTCGGCCTTCGCGTCGGGCTGACCTTCGCGACATCGATCCCCGCAGCGGTCATCTCGATGGCGGTGCTGCGCTGGTTCTCGTCCTCGAACATCCTCGAGAACAATATCGTCCAGACGGTGGCTTCGGCGGCGGGCACTCTGGCCGCGATCTGCTTCGTCCTGCCCGGCCTGGTCATGGTCGGCTACTGGACCGGCTTCCCGTTCTGGACGACCGCTCTGGTCACTGGCCTCGGTGGCCTGCTCGGAGTGATGTTCTCGATTCCCCTACGCCGAGCGCTGGTCGTCGATTCCTCCCTCCCATTTCCGGAAGGGGTCGCCGCTGCCGAAGTTCTCAAGGTCGGCGAGGCGTCTCGCGACGGCGGCGAAGAAAGCCGCACCAGCCTGCTTGCGATCGTCAACGGCAGCCTGGTCTCGGCCGGCTATGCCCTGCTTTCGGCGATGAAGCTGGCGGTCACCGAGCCTTCGACCTATTTCCGGGTCGGCGCGGGGGCCACCGGCCTTGCCCCCGGCTTCTATTTCGCCTTGCTCGGCGCTGGCCATCTCGTCGGGCTTTCGGTCGGGCTAGCCATCGGCCTCGGCGTGCTGATCGCCTGGGGCGTCGCGGTGCCCTGGCTTTCGGCGATGGCTCCGGCCGCCGCGAGCGCGCAGGCGCTGGCCGAAAATGTCTGGGTCCACCAGGTCCGCTTCCTCGGCGCGGGGGTGATCGGGGTGGCAGCGATCTGGACCTTCGTCAGCATCCTCGGGCCGATCGTCAAAGGGGTCGCTTCGGCTGCCGCGGCATCGCGGGCCCGGCGCGGCGGGGGCATGGCCGGTCTCGAGCTCAGCGAGCGCGATCTGCCGATCGGAATCGTCGCAGCGGTCAGCCTGGCCTGCCTGGTGCCGATCGGGCTGCTGCTCGCCGGGCAGATCGGTCACGACACCCCGCATCTCGGCCTGCTGGTCACCGGCTCGATCCTCTATATCGTCGTCGCCGGAGCGTTCATCGCCGCGGTGTGCGGCTACATGGCCGGCCTGATCGGGGCGTCGAACAGCCCGGTCTCGGGGATCGGGATCCTCTCGGTGCTCGGAGTCTCGGTCTTCCTCGTCCTCGTCGTCGGGCGCGAAAGCGGCACCGGCCACGCCCAGCCGCTTGCCGCCTTTGCCCTGATCGTCACTGCGATCGTATTCGGAATCGCCACAATCTCGAACGACAATCTCCAGGATCTCAAGACCGGCCAATTGGTCGGAGCAACTCCGTGGCGGCAGCAGGTCGCGCTGATCTTCGGTGTGATCTTCGGAGCGATCGTCATTCCGCCGGTGCTCGACCTGCTCAACCGCGCCTATGGCTTCGCCGGGGCGCCCGGCGCCGGCCCGAACGCCCTCGCTGCCCCGCAGGCCGCCTTGATCTCGACTCTCGCCAAGGGCGTGCTCGGCGGTTCGCTCGACTGGCGGATGATCGGTTTCGGCGCCGCGCTCGGAGTCGCCCTGATCCTGATCGATACCCTGCTCGGCGCCACCAACAAGCTGCGCATGCCGCCGCTCGCGGTCGGCCTCGGAATCTACCTGCCGATGTCGACCAGCCTGATGGTGACGGTCGGCGCGGTCGCCGGCTGGTTTTACGACCGCCGCGCCGGGCACAGCCGCGATCCCGAACGGACCCGCCGCAACGGAGTCCTGATCGCCACCGGCCTGATCGTAGGCGAGAGCCTGTTCGGAGTGCTCAACGCGGGAATCGTCGTCGCCAGCGGCAGCGATTCGCCGCTGGCGGTGGTTGGCGAAGGGTTCCAGCCAATAGCGACCGGCGCCGGCATCCTGCTCTTCGCCCTGCTCGCCGCCTGGCTCTATCGGCGCAGCGCCCGGCTTTCGGAGACCTCGGCCTGAGCTCATCACCGAAGCGTCTCGTCATTCCCGGGCAAGCGTTCAGCCCTTGTGCGCCTCGAACCAGCGGGTGGCCTGATCGAGCCGCGAGTTGCGGATGCGCAGCCGGTCCTCGATCGAGGCGATGCTGATGTCGGCGGGGCGACGCGACTGCGCATTCATGTAGCGTTCCGCATATTGCCGCAGCTTTGCGATCGTCGCCGGATCGGCCGAAGTGGCGGCGAGCCCCGGAATGAAGCGCGAGCGCGCTGCCTCGTCGACCAGTGCCTCGACCTTGTCGCGGTTGCGCACTGCGAAGTCGAAGGCGAGGTCGGGGTTGCGCGCCGCAACCGAAGAAACGATCGCCGAACCGGTGGTCGCACCGGGCTCGTCGGTCAAGGCGAGGTCGAGCGCGCGCTGGGCGAGCGCCGGGTCTCGGGTCGATCCGAGCGCCCGGTAGAG
>JAQGLD010000209.1 GCA_028293055.1 Alphaproteobacteria bacterium | reverse complement strand
TCACGCCTCGCACCCGCGCCATCGTCGCGGTCCACGTCTACGGCAATCCCTGCGATGTCGACGCGATCGAAGCGATCGCGGCGCGGCACGGACTGACGGTGATCTACGACGCCGCCCATGCCTTCGGGGTGCGCTATCGCGGCCAGGGCCTGCTTCGCCATGGCGACTATTCCACGCTGAGCTTCCACGCCACCAAGGCCTTCAACACGTTCGAGGGCGGCGCGGTCGTCTCCGCCGATGCCGATCGCAAGGCGAAGGTGGACAGCCTTCGCAATTTCGGGATCGCCGATGAGGTGACCATTCCCGGAGTGGGCACCAACGCCAAGATGAGCGAATTCAACGCCGCGCTCGGCCTGCTCCAGCTGACCCATTTCGAGCATGTCCGGCGCGAGCGCGCCCGGGTCGATACCCTCTACCGCCGGCTTCTCGCCGATGTGGCGGGAGTCGACTGCCTCGCGATCCCCGCCGACGTCGAGCCCAACCATAGCTATTTCCCGATCCTGGTCCGGCCCGAATTCAGGCTCGGCCGCGACTCCCTCTACGATGCGCTCAAGACCGAAGGCATCTTCTCGCGCCGCTATTTCTATCCCTTGCTCTCCAGCCTGCCGCTTTACGCCGGCCAGCCTTCGGCCGCTGCCGACAATTTGCCAGTCGCGACCGAGGCGGCGAACCAGATCTTGTGCCTGCCGATCTACCCGGATCTCTCGGACTCGGACGTGGGCCGCATCGTCGCGACGATCAAAGGCTGACCCTGCCGGATCGTCGAAGCCGCGGTCGGCGCTGCGGAGCGCTCCAATGCCTGGCGCTTCGCCCCTTATTGCGGACGGGCGACCATGCTATCGCGGCGCCATGCACCCCATTTCATCCGACCGACCGCTGGTCATTATCGGTGCCGGCGGCCACGGACGCGTGGTCCTCGATGCCGCAATCGCCTCCGGAATGGCGGTACGAGGCTTCGTCGCCGATCCGCCGCCGCCTTTCACCAACGACGCGGATTATCTCGGAGGATTGTCGCTGCTCTCGGGCGACTTCCTCGGCGATCACGACTTCATCGTCGCGATCGGGGACCAGAAGGTCCGTCGCGAGACCTGCGAGCAGATCAGGAATGACGGCGGAAGGCTTGCCATCGTGATTCACCCTCGCGCCTGGATTTCGCCGAGCGCGACGATCGGCGGAGGGACCGCGATCATGGGCGGGGTGATCGTCAACGCCAATGCGAGCGTCGGCGACTTCTGCATCCTCAACACCGGCTGCTCGGTCGATCACGACAGCGTCCTGGAAGATGGAGTCCAGCTTTGCCCGGGCGTGCGCCTGGCCGGCCGGGTGCATTGCGGCGCCGACGCCTTCGTCGGGACCGGCGCATCGATCATTCCCGATATTCGCGTCGGAGCCGCTGCGGTCGTCGGCGCAGGCGCAGTCGTGGTCAGGCACGTACAGGCCGGCGCCGGGGTCCGCGGAAACCCGGCGAGAGAGCAGGCGCGCTGATGGGCATTCGTCACCGCCTCGCGGCGCTCCGCACGCGAGCCACCGAGGATTTCAGGTCCGCAAGCGATCCGGGTCTGGGCCGGGCGCTCGCCTTTCGCGCCCGCAGGCTGACCAGGGAGCATCGCGCGGCGTTCGAAAAGGATGCGCCGCTGGTGAGCATGTGCATCGCGACCTACAACCGGGCGACCCTCGTCAAGGAGCGCGCGATCGCCTCGGCGCTCGCCCAGACCTACGCCAATCTCGAGATCATCGTCGTCGGCGATCATTGCACCGACGCGACCGAGGAGGTCGTCGGAGCGATTGACGATCCTCGGCTGACCTTCGTCAACCTTCCCTCGCGCGGCCAATATCCGGAAAATCCGCGGCACCGGTGGATGGTCGCCGGAAGCGCCGCCATGAACCATGCCCTGCGGCTGGCGAAGGGCGATTTCATCACCCACCTCGACGACGATGACGAGCATCCCGCGCACCGGGTCGAGGCCTTGCTCGACGCCGCCCGCCGCACCCGCGCCGATTTCGTCTTCCATCCGTTCGAATGGGAGACCGCGCCAGGCGAATGGACGGTCAACCCGGCCGGCCGCTTCGCTTATGCGCAGGTGACGACCTCTTCGGTCTTCTACCACCATTCGCTTCGCTCGGTGGAATGGGACCTCCGCGCTTGGCGATTCGAGGAGCCGGGCGACTGGAATCGTTTTCGAAGGATTCGATTCCTCGGCCCGAAGGTCGCCCGCCATCCCGAGATTCTGCTCCGCCACTATAAGGAGCGGTCGCAGAGCTGATGTGCGGACCCGAACCTGGCCTGGCATTTGCCGCCGCTCACCGCGCAAGCGGGACTCCCGTTCCTCAAGGACCTCTGCTCGACGATCTGCCCTCGCTGGCGAGCCAGGACGCGGCTGGCATGAACGCTGATCGCCTGCTGATCTTTCTCGGGCGGGCCGGGCGGGCATGAGCGTCCGGCGCGCCGCCTCCGCCTCGGTGTGGAGCACACTGGATCTCGCGCTCCGCCAGGGCGTGCAATTCGCGGTCTCGCTGATTCTCGCGCGCCTGCTCGCGCCGGCCGATTTCGGCGTGATCGCGATCCTCGCTTTCTTCGCGACCTTCGTGATCAACGTGGTCCAGGGCGGCCTGTCCACCGCGATCATCCAGCGCCAGGACACCAGCGCGATCGAGGAAAGCTCGCTCTTCTGGGTCAATCTTCTCGCGAGCAGCTTGCTCGGCGGGTTTCTGCTGCTGATCGCGCCGGCCTTGGCGCGCTTCTACGCGCTTCCGGTTCTTCAGCCGTTGATGCTGATCACGGCGGCACAGGTAGTGCTCGGAGCGCTGGGAGCCGTGCACAATGCGCTGCTCACCCGCGAGCTTCGCTTTGATCGCCTCGTGAAAGCCGGGGTGGTGTCCGCAATCTTGTCGGGTGTCACCGGAATCACCGCTGCGATGAACGGCTTCGGAGTCTGGGCGCTGGCGCTGCAGGGTCTGGTCAGCATCGGCGCGAATAGCGCGGCCCTGTGGCTGCTCTGCGGCTGGCGGCCGACCGCCGGCCTGCGATTTTCAGCGTTGAGGAGCCTGATCGGATTCGGGGGCTGGGTGAGCCTCTCCTCCGCGCTCGATGTCCTCTACACCCAGGGTTTCTCGCTGCTGGTCGGCAAGCTGCACGGAATCACCGATCTTGGCTTCTACAATCGCGCCTACGGCACCCAGCTGCTGCCCGCCAACCTGCTGTCCAGCGTGCTCGGCCGGGTCGCCCTACCCGCTTTTTCCAGCCGCACCGACGACAAGGAGGGCATCCGCCGCGGCATGCGCCTCGCCAACAGCTTCGGAATGCTGATCAACGCTCCGATCATGATCGGCCTGGCCCTGCTGTCCCGCGACATCGTCGTCACCCTGTTCGGTGCCAAATGGCTGCCAGCGGCGCCGATCCTTTCCATCCTCGCGCTGAGCGGGCTTCTCCTGCCGCTGCACGTCATCAATCTCCAGGTCCTGCTCGCGCACGGCGAGGCGAAACTGTTCTTCAAGATCGAGATTTCGAAGAAGCTGTTCAGCGTCTTCGCGGTCGCGATCGGAAGCCTGTTCGGCATAGTGGGGCTGGCGTGGAGCCAGGTGCTGGTCAGCGCGGTCTCGCTGCTGTTCAACGCGCGCCCGGCGAAGCGACGCTTCGGCTATGGCCTGGCCGCGCAATTCCGGGACATATCGGGGGTGGCGCTCGCCACCGCGATCATGGCCGCCGCCGTCTTCGCACTGACGTGGAGCGTCGCGCTGCCGCCATTGCTCGAGCTGCTCGTCGCAGTCCCGCTCGGGGCCGCGGTCTATGCCATGGCCGGGTTCGGGCTAAGGCTGCACAGCTTCACCGAGGCGTTGGAGGTCGGACGCGGCCTGTTCGCGCCGCCCGAGACCGTCTGAGCGCCTCCGCTCGGCTGCGATGCGGCTCTTGCCGCTGCCAGCGCCAGCGGGCAAGGCCCGGACGATAAACCGGCCGCCCCATGCGGCCTTCGGGTCGGGAACTTGCGCAGCTCCACTCCATCCTTTTCGGTCGCGATGGCCACCTACAATGGCGGACGCCATTTGCGCGCGCAGCTCGAAAGCATCGCGGGACAAAGCCTGCTGCCGGCCGAGCTGCAGATCGGCGACGACGGATCGACCGACGACAGCGCGGAGATCGTCGCCGACTTCGCCCGCACCGCGCCGTTCCCGGTAGCCTTCCACCACAATGCGGAGCGGCTCGGCTATGGCGGGAATTTCCTCGCCGCGGCGAGCCGTTGCTCGGGCGAGTGGGTCGCTTTTTCGGACCAGGACGATGTCTGGCTGCCGGACAAGCTCGAGGCCTGCGCCGAAGCGCTTCGCCTGGCGAGCGATCCCGATATCCTGATGATCGCGCACAGCGCCGTCATCGTCGGCGACGACCTCGCGCCAACCGGCGGGCGTATCCCGGCGGACATACGCGACGAGATACGCGGCCGCCTCGGCCATGCGTTGAGCTGGTCCCATTACGGCTTCGCCCAATTGTTCAGGCGCGATCTGGTCTCCCGAATTCCGCTCTCGCCGCGAGTTCCGACCGTCTTCACCGATATCGATCCCTATCCACACGACGTCTGGATCTCGGCGCTTGCCAATGTGCTCGGCTCGACCCTCCACCTGGCGAAGGACCTCTGCCTCTACCGCCGCCACGATCGATCGCTGACCGAGACCGCCAAGGGCCCGGCGCAGGCGCCGCTTGAGGCGATGCGCGTCACCGGGGCATCGCATTATCGCCACGTCGCGTCCGTCTGCAGCGAGGCTGCAGCCTGTTTCGAAGTCCAGGCCGGGCAGGCGGCGCAGGCCGGATGGTCGGCCCGGATGGAAGACGGCGCGGTCGCCTATCGGAGGCTTGCCGCCGCGCTCGAGCTGAGGGCGCGAGTCTATGACGGGGCGGCGGTCGCCCGATTCGGCGCAGTCGGCCGTCTTGCCGCAGGCCGCGGCTATTTCGGCCTCGGCGCCTCGTCCTTCGGCCTGCGCGCGTTCGCCAAGGATCTCTCCGCGGCGTTCCTGCCGTCCGCCTTCGCTGGGGCGCAGCGGTGAAGATCTCGATCGCCCTCGCCAGCTACAACGGAGCCCGCTTCATCGGCGAGCAATTGCGCAGCTTCGCCGACCAGTCCCTGCCGCCGGACGAGCTGGTGATCTGCGACGACGGCTCGACCGACGAGACTGCGCGGATCGTCGCGGATTTCGCAGCGACTGCTCCGTTCGCGGTCCACTTTCACGCCAATCCCGAACGGCTCGGCTATGCGCGTAATTTCGAGAAGGCGATCCTGCTCTGCCGCGGCGACATCGTCTTCCTCAGCGACCAGGACGATGTCTGGTTTCCGGAAAAATTGGCGCGGGTCGCGGCCCTGCTGGAGTCCGACCCCTCCGCACAGGTGGTGGTCAACGACCAGATCCTTACCGACGCCGAGCTGAACCATTCGGGCATCACCAAGCTCGGCAATTTGCGCCGGCTCGGCACCGGCTCGGACGGACTGATCGAGGGCTGCTGCACCGCGTTTCGCCGCCGCTGGGCGCAATTGCTGCTGCCGATTCCCGCCGCCGCCGACGATCAGATACGCCGCCGGCTGCAGTCGCACGATCGCTGGATCAACGAGCTCGCGATGCTGCTCGCAGTTCGCCGGGTGATCGACGCGCCCCTCCAATATTTCCGCCGCTACGGCACCAACACCACCGACTGGATAGTGAGCGAGCCGCGCGAGGTCGGAGTCGGGGATCTGGTCTCCGCCAGGCTCAAGTCCGCCCCGGTCGACGGCTGGACGGACCGCGTCGGAGTGCTCCAGATCTACCAGGACTGGCTGTTCGCCAACGCCGCCGCGCTCGGCGTTGCCGGAATCACCGGCGCTGCGCGCGCCTTGGCCGAACTGGCGCGGGAGAGACGCAGCCTCGAGGCGAGGATCCGGCTCGTCCAGACGCCGCTTCACCGCCGGCTGCCGATGATCGCGAGGCTGCTCGCCGAGGGCGGCTATGGCTATTTCTACGGCTGGAAGAGCGCGGTCCGCGACGTCGTCCGCTCGGCTTAGGCCGGTCCTGGGCTCAACCGAACTCGCCGGACATCAGCTCGAGATAGCGGTCCGAATTGTCCTGCCCGGAAAGCGCCTCGGCGCGATCGCGCAGCATCTGCGCATCGGTCGGCCCGTCGAGCATGCGCACCATTGCGGCGGCAAGGGCTTCGACATCGTCACACGGCACCAGCGCTCCGAATCGGCCGCCGTCGAGTATCTCGTCGGGTCCGCTCTCGCAGTCGGTGCTGACGATCGGCAGGCCGGCGCGCATCGCCTCGATCAGCACCAGCGGATAGCCCTCATAGTCGGAGGACAAAGCGAACAGATTGGCCGAGAGATAGAAAGGCCACGGATCCGCGAAGAAGCCGGGCATGACGACATGGTCGGCTACGCCTTCTTCTCCCGCAACCCGCTCCAGCGAGTCCCTGAGCTCCCCTTCGCCGAGGATCATCAGCCGTGCGGGACGAGCGCGAAGCAGGCGGGCGAAGGCCCGGATCAGCAGCTTGTGATTCTTCTGGTCCTTGAGGCTGCCGACCGTCAGGATCCGTGGCCCTCCGCTGCCCCACAAGGCGTCCACATCCGGCCCGGCCTGGCTTGTCTCCGGGGGTGCGCCGACCGGGTTATAGACCACGTCGATCGAGTCCCGCGAAATCCCGGAGACTCGGGCGAGATCGTCGGCGGCCTGTCTCGACACTGCGATTCGCGCGTGCGCGAACGGGTAGAAGAATCGGATGCTGTGCCTCAGCTTGGCCCAGCCAAGCGCGCCGAGCCCGCCATATTGCTTGGAGAGGGTGATATGCTCGCTGAGCACGATCCGCGCGCGCGATCCCGAAAGGCGATGGGCGAGCACCCCGATCACGGTCAGCGGCCACATCGACACCTGGATAGCGTCGGGTCTCTCGGTCCTGAAATAATGCCGCAACGGCCGGAGAACGTTGCGGATGCGCGCGGCGTGGAGATCAAACACCCGCACCTCGGGCGGAAGCAGCGGCATCAGCTCGCCGCGCGCCTCCATCAGCACGAGCTGAACCTCGTGCCCGGCCCGGACGAAATCCTCCATCAGCCGCAGGGCCACCCGCTCCGCGCCGCCGCCGCGCATGTCGGGAAGAAGAAAGGAAAGCTTCTTGGGCGGCATCGAGCCGGCGATGTCAGTTGAGCGCGGGCGCGTCCAGAGCAGAAATGAGGCCGGACTCGCCTTCACCGCGGCGGATAGGGCGCTCCGTTGAGCATCAGGGTGCCGGTGAAGCGGGTCCCGTAGAGGTCGACATCGCCGTCAAGCGCGGTGCGACCGCGATATTCGCCGCGCGGATAGCCCTTGCTCTTGCCGGTCTGCCGCATCACGCAATCCTGGTAGATGGCTCCGGTCGACCAAGGCAGGACCGCGCCTCCGACCGCGAGCAGCCGGCAGCGATCGAACAGCACGTTGCGCGCCTCGTTGAGGTCGGCGAGCGGGCCGTTGGCCCGGCCCTCGCGATAGACCTGGCCGTTCGGCGACAGCTTCGGATCGTCGGTGAACAGGCAGTCGTGGAACTGGGTGGCCTTGCGCGGATCCGGATCGCCGAAGCAGCGCACTGCGGTCCCGACGATCGTGCAGCTTCGGAACTGGAAATAGGGCTTGGCAGGCCACACCGACCACATCGTCGTGCCGATGAAGCGGCAGCGCAGGAAGCTGGCGCCCTCGCTGTCGCCGCTGTCGGCGACCAGCCCGCAGCCCATATTGTCGAGGAACAGGCAATCTTCGAAGGCGAGGTCGCGGATCACCTTGCCGCCTTCGGCCTCGATGTCGAAGCCCGCGGCCGGGGCGCTGCCCACATTGGCCTTGCCGGTATGGCTGAAGCTGCAGCGGGCGAAACGCCATCCGCGTCCGCCGACCAGGCTGCAGCCTTGGCGACCATTATATTCGCAGCGCAGGTTGTCGGCGCGCCGGGTCCGGCCGCTCGCGGAGGCCGGATCGTCGAGACCGTCGATGATGATCCCATCCTGGCCGTGATGGTGGCTGTGGATGTTGCTCAGAATCTCGTCGCCGCGATTGTTGCGCAGGAAGATCCCGGTCGCAGCGATCTGGATTCCGGTGTCGCCATAGGCGCCGCCGATCATCAGCTTGCCGACATTGCCGTCGAGCTCGAGGTTGGAGATCCGCACCGGCCCCGAGCAATCCTCGACCAGGATCATCTGCTCGTAGGGCGAGGCACGCTCGGCGGGATTGATATAAGGCGGCGCATGCCGGGTCGCAGCGCCGGTCGATGCGTCGAACGTGCCGTAGCGCAGGCCCGGCGCGCATCGCAAAGTCGCTCCATTGCCCTCGATCGTCAGCGCTCCGCGCAGGCCGACGAAGCGCAGCAGTGGGCCCGGCGCGAAGCCGTAGCCCGCGCGGGGCGAGGGATCGCGCTGCTGCGATCCGACGATATAAAGGGTCCGCCGAAGCGCGATCGTGCCGCCGCCGCGCCGGCGTACCGCTTGCGCGAGCGCCGCGAAGGCGTCGCTGTCGTTGGTGATTCCGTCGCCCTTGGCTCCGAACATCTCCGGGGTCAGCGCGTCGGCCGCAGGCGGGGAATAAGAGGGCTGGCCCTGGGGCCCGGCCCCCTTGCTCTTGTCGGCGGGAGCAGCCTGGTTTCCGGCCGCGGCGTGACAGCCGGCGGCAGCGCCGATCAGCCAGGAGCCCGCGACCGAGATCGCGGCTCGGCGGCTATAGCCATCATGAGTCAGCGAGATAGCCTTCATAATATTCGGCGAGATACTCGTCGAGGCAGATGCGCCAGTCGCGCATGATGTTCAGGCCCCTGAGGTCGAGCTTGACCGTGAGCAGCCGCTCCGAGGGCGGCCGCGCCGCGAAATATTCGGCTGCGAAATAGTCGGACGAGACCGGAGTGACCCGCACTTTCTCCTCCAGGCCCAGCGCCTGCACGAGATATTGGGCGACCTCGAGCCGGCTGGTCACGCCGGAGCAGACCATGTTGTAGAGGCCCCAATAGCCCTTTTCGAGCAGCAGGCCGACATTGCGGGCGAAGTCGCGCGTGTAGGTCGGGGTGCCGAGCTTGTCGTCGACCACGTGCAGCTCGGTCTTGCCGTCCTTGAGCTGCTTCATCAGCTTCTGGATGAACTTCTTGTCCTTGCCGGGGCCGGCACCCATCATCCAGCCGGCGCGGCAGATGAGGTGGCGGCGGACATTGGCGGCGACGAACTTCTCGCCGGCATATTTGCTGCGCGCATAATGGCCGAGCGGCGCCGGATCGTCCCAATCGTCATATGTCTCCTGGCCGCCGTCGAAGATCCCCGCGGTGCTGATGTAGAGCAGGGGGATGTCGAGCTCGTTGGCGATGTGGACCGCATTCTCTACCGCCAGCGTGTTGGTCGCATAGGCTTCGTCGGGATGCTCCTCGCAATATTCGAGGCTGGTATGGGCACCGAGATGGAACAGGCAGTCCGGCCGGAAATCGAGGACGTCGGCCCGGTAGGCGTCGAAATCGCGGAAATCGAGGTAGGACAGCCAATCCTCGTTCACGTCGATATCGGTGCATTTCAGCTGCGCGGTCTCGCCGAACACCTTGTGGAAGGCCTCGCCCAGCATTCCGCCGCAGCCGGCAATGTAGATTTTCCCAGTCACTATCGGTCCTGTTCCTTGCCGGCCCGCGCTCAGGCGGCGCCGAGCCCGTTCCTGATGGAGAAGATATTCTCGTCGAGATAGATGAAGTCGCGGTCCTTCTCGGCGACCGCTGCGAGAAAGTTGCGCGACGTCCGCTGTCCCGGAAGCAGCCAGTCGTGAAGCTCGACCGTGACCAGCGGGAATTCGTCCATCCACTCGTGATTGGCGGAGAAGAGCTCGGATTCGGCGCCTTCTATGTCGATCTTCACCGCGAAGGGGACGCACCCTTTCGCGCGATATTCGGCGACGATCTCGCCGACGGTGACGCCCTCGACACTGCCCTGGTCGCTGAGCTCGGTCTGGAACGCATTCTTGCCCGCCTTCGGATCGGCGATATCGAGCTTCGAGCTGCGACTTGCGATTCCGGCGCGGATGCCGCGGACATTGGAGCGCTGCGCGATATTCTCGCTGAGCAGCTCGAAATTCGAAGCCTCGGGCTCGACCGTCACCACCTGCGCCTCGGGCCACATCATCGAGAAATAGAGCGGCGAGAGGCCGATATTACCGCCGAGGTCGATGATCAGGGGCGTGCCCTGCTTGCACAGCCTGCGATAATGTTCGGCGAGCTCGCCATAACGGCTGAGCGGCCGCAGGTCGTAATCCTCCTCGACGAAGATCTGGTCGAAGGTCATCCAGTCGGAAGTACCTTCTCGCAGGCTGACCTCGACCGTCTCGCCCTTGGCGCCGCCGGTCACCGCCAGCCGGGTGCGGCCGGACTTGGCCTCGAGCTTCGTGTAGCGAAAGCTCTTCGGCCAGGAGCGGACGATCTTGACTCCGAATCGGGGCATCAGGGTGCCGTTGAGAAAGCTTGCCGCTTTCCGCCTGACTGCCCTGTAAGTCGCCCCGATCATTCGGCTTTCCCTTCGCTCGCTGCCGCAAGCACTCGCCTATAGTCGGCGGCGACGGCTTTGACAGAATATTTGGCGACCGCATCGCGGCGCGCGGCCTCGCCGAGCCGGCGGCGAAGTTCCGGATCGCGGATCAGCCTGGCGAGCGCATTGAGCCACTCCTCATCGGTGCGCACGAGCAGTCCGTTCTCCCCGTCGCGAATCAGCATCGGGGTGGTTCCGACCTCGGTCGCGACCGTAGGAAGTCCGAACGCCATATACTGGATCGCCTTCAGCCCGCTCTTGCCGAGCACCCAGTCGTCGATCGGCAAGGGATAGATTCCGATATCGAGTGCCTGGAGATCCTCGACCTCTTTCTCCGCACTCCACTGGACCACGTCGAGGTCGACTCCGGGCAGGTCATAATCGAAATTGCCGATCACCCGCAGCCGAAAATCCGCCTGCTGGGCGAGCTGCTGGAGCACCGGCCGCACCCGGTCGAGATAGGGTTTCGAGCTGAACGTCCCGGTCCAGCCGACGACGACCGGGCGCTCGTTGCTATACGGGCTTGCCGGCAGGAACCGGTCGGTGTCGACCGACGAGCTCACATAGGTGCAGGCCTTTCGCTCGTTGATCGCCAGGCAGGTGTCGTTGAGGAAGGGCGAGCTGGTCACGACATGGTCGGCGGTCCGGATCAGGTGCAGCGCCTTCGACCGGCTCTTGAGCAGCCGCGCGATCGGGTTGGCCGAGGCCTGGTCGGTCGACACATCCTGGATGACATTGTCCTCGACATCGTAGACCAGCCGCCGCGCAAGCTTTCGGGTCAGGCGCTCGAACAGCGACGTGCCGAGCGGAGTCACCCACATGAAGACATAGACCAAATCGTAGCGCGGGATCCGGAAGAGGTCGCGGACCCGCCGCGCATGACCGCGAAGCACTCCCAACGCCTTCGCGAGATAGGCGCCCTTGGTGTAGACGACGCGCCACATCGCCTCGTCCATGTAGGAGCTGACCTGGATGTCGTAGCCGGCGGCGCGCCAGTCGTCGAAATACTGCTCATATTTGAGCCGCTGCCCCGCTGCCACGCCTTGGGGGAAGGGGCAGATGACCAGCATCTTGCGGCGCCGCGGATCAGCCACCCGTCTCGACTCCAGGCTGCACGGTCCCGGCGCCGCCGCCGAGGCGGGCATAGATCGCCCGATAGGCGTTCACCCCGTCGAGCAGCGAGAAGCGGCGGTGCGCGGACTCCACGCAACGCGCCGCGATATCCGGCTCGCGGGCAAGGGCGACGAGCTGCTCGGCGGCCGTCCTGATCGAGTCGGGCGCGAAATCGCGAAGCACGATTCCGGTTCGGTCCGCCTCGACGATCTCGACCACATCGCCGACGCCCTGATTGACCAGGCAGGGCACGCCGCAGCCGAAATATTCGGCCAGCTTGGTCGGCGCGCAGGCGAGCTGGGAATAAGCTGGTCGGCGGATCGCGGCGGCGGCGTCCATCCGCGAGATGAGATCGGGCATCTGCCGATGCTCGGCAGCGACCAGCTCGACCTGCGCCCCGCCGAGCTGGTGGGCCTCGAGCCGTTCGCGGATGAAATCCTGCTCCTCGCGGTTGACGATCAGCAGGCGGGCATCCGGCAGGGCCTCAAGGATCGCCCGATAGCAGAGCAGCACCTCGTCGAAGAGCGACCAGCGGCTCGCCGCCCCGACGAAGCCGAAGGTGAATGGGTGGGGCGGCGCCGGCCGGCGGACGAAGCGCTCGAGATCGGCGCAGGTCGGGATTACCGAGATCGGGGGCACCCGTCCGTGAAGATAAGGGAAGGTCGCGATCTCCGCCGCCGAGGCGCGGGTCAAGGCGACGATCTGGTCGGCGGCGAGCAGGAAGCGCCGTTCGAGCGCCTTGGTGATCCGGTACAATCGTCCGTCGCGCGGCCACAGGCCGCCATCGACCCGCTCGTCCGCCCAGAAGCCGCGCATGTCGAAGATCAGCTTCGCGCCGAGCAGGCGCTTCACCGGCAGAGCGATCAGGGCTGCGACATAGCTGCGCGCGTGGACGATTCTCAGGCGATGGGTCAGCGCAAGCCAGAGCGCGACGATCGTTCCGATCGCAATGTCCCAGCTTGTCGCGATCGCGGTCGGGGAACGATGGTAGGTCAATGGATGCCAGGCAATTCCCGCGGCTGCGATCCGCGCCTTGACCTTCTCCTTCGCCTCGCGCGGTCCGTTCTTCTCGAAGCTGACCAGGTGAATTCGATAGTCGGCGGCGAGATGCTCGAGATAGGCGAGCACCTGCGACTGGCCGAGCGGCTCGGCCATGCCGTCATAGCTGATGTAGAGGATTCCGGGCTTCGCCATGATCGGTCGGCTCAGGCCTTGCGGCCGCAGGCCACCCAATAGGGCACATCCTCGCGGAAGGCGATCTCGACGAGCCCTGCCGCAGCCATCATCTTCGCGATTTCGGCGCGCGAGAAACGCTGCTCGAGCCGGGTCCCGAACCGGTCGAGCGCGTCGGTCCGCATCGTATAGAAGCTGTTGCGGCGATAGGCGCTGAGCGGGAGGTTGGAGACATTGGCGCCGAGCGCCTCGGCGGCCAGCGCGATCCGGGTCGCCGGCCAGTAGATCGTCGCCGCGATCACCGTGGTCGCGGCCTTTCTCAGCCCGAACGGGAGCCGCGAGATCGTCCAGCGGCCGATCTCTGTCGCCTTCCAGACATGCCGGAACCAGCCCGGTTTGTTGTCGAACGCGTAATAGAGATAGACCAGGAACGGCGCTCCCGGCTTGAGCTTGGCGACGCAGTCGCGAAGCGCCGCTTCGGTGTCCGGAATATGGTGCAGCACGCCGAGCGAATAGCCGAAATCCTGGCTCGAATCGGCGAGCGGAATCGTATCCGCGCCGGCGAGATGGAAGCGGACGTCCGCCCGCTCGCCGAGCCGCCGCCGGGCGACGTCGAGCGCCTGCGCCGACGGGTCGATGCAGTGGAGCAGCCCGACTCGATCCGCCGCCAGCGCAGCCCAGCGGCCCGAGCCGCAGCCGAGATCGAAACCCTCCGCATCGGGTGGGAGGCTGTCGAACGGAAAGACCGAGAAATAGGCGTCGAACAAGGCGCGATGCTCGGTGGCGTCGAGCTCGGTCTGGTCGAAGGCGGCCCATTCCTCGCCGAACCCCTCGACGGTCAGCGGGTCGATATTTCCGCGTTCAGCCGACATGAGCAGCCTCCGCGAGCGTCCGCACCACATTGCCGAGCGAGACGCGCCATTCGGGCATTCGGAACCCGAAATCGCGCTCGAAGGCCGAGCTGTCGAGGGCCGAATTGGCGGGACGCGCGGCGCGGGTCGGGTAGTCCGCGGTCGCGATCGCAGTGACGGCTGCGGACGGCAGGCCGTTGGCGGCGCATTCTGCGAAGATCGCCTCTGCGAATCCGGCCCAGCTCGTTTCTCCGCTACCGGCAAGATGATAGGTCCGGCCGAGCCCGGCGCGGCTGCCGTCAGCCCAGGTGGAGAGGAGGGCGAGCAGTCCGTCGGCGAGATCGAGCGCCGAGGACGGGTTGCCGCGCTGGTCGGCGACGACTCCGACGCTGTCGCGGTCCCCAGCAAGGCGGATCATCGTCTTGACGAAATTGGCGCCGAACGGGCTGTACACCCAGGCAGTGCGGAGGACGATATGGTCGGGTTGGGCTGCGCGGACGGCTTCCTCGCCGGCGCATTTGGTCCGCCCGTACACCCCGATCGGGCGGGTCGGCATATCCTCGCGATAGGGACCCTGGCCGGTGCCGTCGAAGACATAGTCGGTCGAGATCTGGATGAAACGGGCGCCGGCGTCGCGCGCTGCCGCGGCGAGCAGCCCCGGCGCCTCGGCATTGACCAGCCGGGCGCGCTCGGGTTCGTCCTCGGCGCGGTCGACAGCGGTATAGGCTGCGGCATTGATCACCGCATCCGGCGCCTCGGCGCGAATATGGTCGGCCAGCGCTGCGGGGCGCTCGAGATCATAAACCGGGCGGCCGGCAAAGCTCAGCGCCAGCTTTGGGTGAAGCTGGGCACGCTCGGCCAGGCTGCGGGCGAGCTGCCCGTCCCGTCCGGTCACCAGGATTTTCATGCAGCGGTCCCGAGCCGGTCGCCCCCATATTTCTGCTCGCGGATCGGCCGCCACCACCAGTCGTTGGCGAGATACCAGTCGATCGTGCGCTCGAGACCGGTGTCGAACGTCTCCTCGCTGGCCCAGCCGAGCTCGCGCTCTATCTTTGCCGGGTCGATCGCATAACGGCGGTCGTGGCCGGGACGGTCCTGCACGAACTCTATCAGGCTGCGCCGGCTGGCTCCGTCAGGCAGCGACTGCTTGCGGTCCAATATGTCGCAGATCGTCTCGACGACCTCGAGATTCGTGCGTTCGGCGCGGCCGCCGATATTGTAGCTCGCCCCGACCTCGCCTTGGGTCATCACCAGTTCGAGCGCACGGGCGTGATCGTCGACGAACAGCCAGTCGCGGACATTGGCGCCCTTGCCGTAGACCGGCAGTCTGCGGCCCTCGAGCGCGTTGAGGATGACGAGCGGAATCAGTTTCTCGGGGAAATGATAGGGTCCGTAATTGTTCGAGCAATTGGAGAGCACGACCGGAAGCCCGTACGTCTCGTGCCAGGCGCGGACGAAATGGTCCGAAGCGGCCTTGGACGCCGAATAAGGCGAACTCGGCGCATAGGGCGTGTCCTCGGTGAACACGCCCTCGTCGAACGGCAGGTCGCCGAACACTTCGTCCGTAGAGATATGGTGGAAGCGGAAGGCGCTCCGGCCCGCTTCGTCGAGATCGCGCCAGTGCGCGAGCGCCGCTTCGAGAAGTCGGAACGTGCCGCCGACATTGGTCTCCACGAAGATCGCCGGCCCATCGATCGAACGATCGACATGGCTCTCGGCTGCGAGATGCATGACCTTGTCGATCTTCTCGCGCCTCATGATGTCGAGCATCGCCGGCTGGTCGCAAATGTCGGCCTGGTAGAATCGATAATCGGGGCTGCCGGCGACATCCCTCAGCGATTCCGGGTTTCCGGAATAAGTGAGCTTGTCGACATTGACGACATGATAGCCGCCCTTGCCGATCAGATGCCGGCAGACGGCGCTGCCGATGAATCCGGCGCCGCCGGTGACCAATATTCTTTTCATCGTTTCACTCTTGGCTGAATCCGCTCTCGACGTCGGCGAGCACGGGCGCGGCCCGGTCCTTGTCCGAGAGCTGGACCTCGCCGGCCGCGACCGGCCAGTCGATTCCGATCGCCGGATCGTTCCAGTATAGGCCGCGATCGCGCGCAGCATCGTAAGGCGCGGTGACCTTGTACTGGACCTCGGTGTCCGCCTCCAGCGTGACGAAGCCGTGGGCGAAGCCCTTCGGCACCAGGATCTGGTTCCAGAGCTCTGCCGAGAGGGTCAGGCCGATCCAGCGGCCGTAGGTCGGCGAGCCGCGCCGGATGTCGACCGCGACATCGTAGATCGATCCACGGCTCACCCGCACCAATTTGTCCTGCGCGGACGGCGGAGTCTGGAAGTGGAGGCCGCGAAGCACCCCTTTCGCTGCCGAATAGGAATGATTGTCCTGGACGAAGTCGAGGTCGAAGCCGGCTTCAGCCAGGGCGCCGCGGCTCCACGTCTCGGAAAAGAAGCCGCGATCGTCGCCGAAGCGCCGCGGGCGTATCTCGACGACCCCGTCGAGGCCGAGCGGCCGGACATCAAGCATCGGCCAGCTCCGCCGCGCGCCGCCTGAGATAGGTCGCATATTCGGTCTTGCCGAGCGCATTGGCGCGCTCGATTACCTGGGCGCTGGAAAGGTAGCCGAGCTCGAGCCCGATCTCCTCGAGGCACATGATCTTGAGCCCCTGGCGGTGCTCGATCGTGCGGACGAAGGACGAGGCTTCGTGCAGGCTTTCGTGGGTGCCGGTGTCGAGCCAGGCATAGCCCCGGCCGAGCCTGGTGACATGCAATTGCCCGCGCTCGAGATAGACCCGGTTGACGTCGGTGATCTCGAGCTCGCCGCGCTCGGACGGCTCGATCGAGGCTGCGATGTCGAGCACCTGGTTGTCGTAGAAATAGAGGCCTGTGACCGCCCAGTTGGATTTGGGTTCGGCCGGCTTCTCCTCGATCGTCAGCGCCCGCTCGGTTTCGCGGTCGAACGAGACCACTCCGTAGCGCTGGGGATCCTCGACCGCATAAGCGAAGACGGTGGCGCCGTCATTGCGCATCGCCGCCTGCCGGCAAAGATCCGGGAGGCCCGCGCCGTAGAACACATTGTCGCCGAGGATCAGCGCTACCGGGCTATCGCCGACGAAGTCGCGGCCGATGATGAAGGCTTCGGCCAGGCCGTTGGGTTGTGGCTGGACGGCATATTGTAGATTAACACCCAATTCAGAGCCGTCGCCAAGCAAGCGCTGGAACTGTGATTGGTCGTCCGGCGTGGTGATGATCAGGATGTCGCGGATACCGGCCAT
>JAQGLD010000607.1 GCA_028293055.1 Alphaproteobacteria bacterium | reverse complement strand
CCGAACGCCTCGCGGCAATAAGCGTAAGGGCCGCCGGCCGCCGGAAATCCACGCGCCAGCCGGGCGAAGACGAAGGCAAGGCAGAGCGAGCCCGCGATCGTCACCAGCCAGCCCAGCGCCGCGTTCCAGCCATAGCGTGCTAGGGGGGCTGGCAAGGCGAAGACGCCCGAGCCGATCATGTTGCCGACCACCAGGGCCAGGCATATCCAGAAGCCGAAGGCGCGTTTGGGAGCGGTGCGGCCGGACATTGAGGGCAGCATGGCGGATTATGCGGCCGAGGCAAGCGGAAAGGGAGGAAGCCGAGCGCCACCTCCGGCAGAGCCGGGGATGATACGAAAAGGGCCGTCCACTGGACGGCCCTTTTCGTATCATGGTGCGGTCGAGAAGACTCGAACTTCCACAGCCTTTCGGCCACAGCGACCTCAACGCTGCGCGTCTACCAATTCCGCCACGACCGCACGTGATTGACGCCGGATCGGATCCGGCGCTGGCAGGAGCGGGCCTCTAGCAAAGCCCTCCGAGCGGCGCAATGCGCGATTTCCGACCGGCATCGGCCCTCAATAGAGGAACATCGGCATGCCCTCGATCCGCATCAGTTTGGCGCGATAGGCGGTCGGATCGTAGAGCCCGCCGACATCGACCCGCTTGGTGCCCTTGAGCAGGGTGTCGACCGGGACATGGCTGTAATTGCCGTCGGTCAGGGTCAGCATGCGCGCAGTCTCGCCGCGCTGAAGCAGCTGGACGGCCAGCGCCCCGAAGGCGAGGCCGACCATCCGGTCGACCGCGTCGGGCTCTCCGGCGCGCATCAGATAGGCCAGTTCCTGGAGGACGACGCCGGAGCCGATCCGCGCGGTCACCGCCCGGCCGAGGCGGTGGCCGACCCCGACATCTTCGCGCTGGCTGGCTGGCTTGGAGAGCTCGCTGTCGTCGTCGCTCTCGCCCTTGATCGTCGCCCCTTCCGAGATGACGCACATCGCATAATGGGCAGGGTTGGTCGCCTTGTCCTCGGCGAGCAACGGCAGCAGCACATCGAGATCGGCAGGCGCTTCCGAGATCACGGTTCGGTCGACCTGAGCGAGGAACCCGGCGAGCAAGGCGGTCTCGCCGCTGCGCCGGCCGAAAAGCTCGACGATCCCGATCCTTTCATGGCTCTCGACGGTGGTGCGCAGCGCGTTGATCGCCTCGACCGAGCGGCTGACCGCGGTCGAGAAGCCGATGCAATAATCGGTGCCGTAGACATCGTTGTCCATCGTCTTGGGGACCGAGATCACCGGCACGCCCTGGGCCGCGAGATGGGCCGAAAAGCGCAGCGTGCCGTCGCCGCCGAGCGTCACCATCGCGTCCACCCCGCATCGCTCCAGCACATCGAGCACGTGAGCGGTGCGATCGCCCGCCTTCACCGTGCGCGGATCGACCCGCGAGGTGTGGAGGATGGTGCCGCCCATCCGGTCGATGCCGCGAACGCCTTCCTTGGTCAGGACGACGCTGCTCGCCGCCACGCTGGCCGGATCGGACGGGTCGATCTCGAGCACCCCCTGCCAGCCGCGGCGGAATCCGACCACTTCCCAGCCCAGCGCGTCGGCCGAAAGCGTGAGCGACCTTATGCAGGGGTTGAGGCCCGGGACATCGCCCCCGCCGGTGAGGATTCCGATCCGCATGGGTCGAAACGCCTAGAGGGTCGGCCCGAAGCTGAGATGCACGTCGCGCGCACCGAGCGGGACATCGACCTCGGCGCTGTTGAACGTGGCGCTCTGGTGCGGCTGCAGTTCGGACACCGGCGGCGAAATCGCCCAGGAATAGATGCTCCGCTTGTTCGCGTCGCGAAGCTCGGCCTTGATCTGCGGGACCCGCTGGACCTGGTCGGTCGGATTGGTGATACGTCCGCTAAGGGTAAGCAGCTCGTTGCCGCTGGCCAGCTTGTTGCGCTCCGGCAGGCCGCTCTCGATGGTCAGCGGGGAGGCGGCTTGCTGCAGGCCCAGATCCTTGCCGAAGTGCGGCACGCCGAACAGGCTGATCGCCGCGGTGGCGATCAGCATCAAGGCTGCCGCGCCGATCGCGATGAGGTTCCACATTTTGGCCGGATTGCGGCGCGGTCGGAACGGCGGCTCGTGGGCGAAGGCGTCGAAATTCTCCTCGACCTCCGGCGCCGGTCCGATCAGCGACGAGGGCGGGCGCGGGGGCGAAGGCGGTATCTCCCGCGCCTCTTCCGCTCGCGGCGACACCTGCGCCATGCGGGGGGCGGCGAAGGCAGGCGGGGAGTCGGCGGCGACCCCGGACTGCGCGAAACGAGCATCGACCGGCGGCGGACCCTGCATCCAGCTGTGGCGGCAGGCGGCGCAGCGAACCTGTCTGCCCGTAGACCCGATCGCGCTGTCGGGCACGACATAGCGCGTCTTGCACGCAGGACAGCTCAGGATCATCGACGCAAAACCCCCGTATATTCCGACCGAATCCAAGCACGATATGGCGGCGTCATGCAAGCAAATGGCGGCTTTTGGGTGGTTTACGCGGCGCCTTCCGCCATGCCATTGAGGCAATGCCCTGATCGTTCGAGGAGGAAGCGCAGTGCGCTCCCGCCGAAAAGCGTCCATCAGGGACTTTCATGGCCTGCGACCTTGATTAACCTTTGAGGCTGGGTCAGCCTCAAGCGATCAAGGCGGGGGCGCAATCGAGCGCGGGGAGGTGGGTCTGAGCGTCGCCGGGACGATCGTGCAGTTCGACAATGTCGGCCTGAGATATGGCACCGGCGCCGAGACTCTGTCGGACCTCAGCTTCTCGCTGCGCGAAGGCGGCTTCTATTTCCTCACCGGGCCGTCGGGCGCCGGCAAGACCAGCCTGCTCAAATTGCTCTATCTCGCCCAGCGCCCGAGCCGGGGGCTGATCCGGCTGTTCGAGGAAGATATCGTCACCATGGCGCGCAAGCGCCTGCCCGGCTTTCGCCGGCGGATCGGGGTCGTCTTCCAGGACTTCCGGCTCGTCCCGCATCTCTCGGCCTATGACAACGTCGCGCTGCCGCTTCGCGTCGCAGGGGTCGAGGAGAAGGATCTCACCGGTCCGGTCAACGAGATGCTGTCGTGGGTCGGGCTCGGTCATCGCGCCACGGCGCGACCGGCCACGCTGTCGGGCGGCGAGCAGCAGCGGGTCGCGATCGCCCGGGCGGTCATCGCGCGGCCGGAATTGCTCGTCGCGGACGAACCGACCGGCAATGTCGACCCCGAAATGGCGAAAAGGCTGCTCCATCTGTTCGATTCGCTCAACAAGCTCGGCACCACGATCGTCGTCGCCACCCACGACCTCCATCTGATCTCGAGCATCGCGCGATCCGAGATGCTCCGCCTCGACCGTGGCCAGCTGATCGATCCGACCGGCGCGCTTCGCCACCCGCCGCGGCGGCCCGAAGCGTGAAGGGCGGGGTGCGCAAGTTCGGCGCGGCGGACCGCCGCCTGCTGCCCGAGGGGCGGTTCGCGGGACCGATGCCCTGGGTGATCGCGATCATGATGTTCCTGACCGTGCTCGCAGCCGCCGCCGGGCTGCGCCTCGGAAGCGCTGCGTCGAGCCTCGGCGCCGACATCGGCAGCCGGGTGACCGTCCAGATCGTCCAGCCCAATCCCGACCTTCGCGAGAACGAGGCGCGCGCTGCCGTCGCTGCACTCGACCATCAGCCGGGAATCCGATCGGTCCGAAGGCTCGAAGCGGCCGAAATGCGGCGGCTGCTCGAGCCCTGGCTAGGCGCTGGCGGCCTCGATGCCGACATCCCGGTCCCAGCTATGATCGATGTGACCCTCGACGTCCCTTCCCCGGACAGTGTTGCGGGCGTGCGTTCCGCGGTCGTCGCTGTCGCCCCGTCGGCGCGGGTCGACGATAATGGACAGTGGCTGGCGCCGGTGGCCAAGCTGATCGGCTCGCTGAAATGGCTCGCCGCGGCTCTCGTGCTGCTGATGATCGGGGCGACCGCGGCGACGGTCGTGCTCGCCGCCCGAGCTTCGCTCGACACGCATCGCAGCACGATCGAGGTGCTCCACCTGATGGGCGCGACCGATATCCAGGTCGCGCGGCTCTTCCAGCGGCGGATCGCGCTGGACGCCTTGTTCGGAGGCAGCGTCGGCTTGCTCGCCGCCGCCTTCGTCCTGCTGCTGATCGGCAACCGGATCGCGGCGCTCGGTTCGGAGCTGCTCGGCACGTCCGAAATGCCGTTCGGAAGCTGGCTCGCCCTGGTCGCCCTGCCGGTGTTCGGAGTGGTGCTGGCAATGCTGGTTGCGCGCCTTACCATTCTCCGCGCGTTGGGCAGGATGCTATGATCTCGAGAAGCCTCTCATTCCTGGCCCTGCTCTACACGCTCGGCTACGCGATCTTCGCGGTGATGCTCCCGCGCCCCGCCGACGATCGCCAGACCGACGCGATCGTCGTGCTCACCGGCGGCGCCAACCGGCTCGAACGTGGCCTCGATCTGCTCCAGCACGGCCGCGCCCAGCGCATGCTGATTTCGGGTGTCGCGCGGACCGTCCGAACGATCGATCTCGCGGCGCGCTATCCGGACCGCGCACCCTTGTTCAAATGCTGCATCGACCTCGGCCGGGAATCGGTCGACACGCGGTCCAACGCCGAAGAGGTGGCGCGCTGGGTGGCTAAGCGCAAATTCCGCTCTATCCGCCTGGTTACCACCGACTGGCACATGCCGCGCGCGCGTTTCGAGATATCCCGTCAGCTCGGCGACAAGGTCGAGCTTGTCGGCGACGCGGTGGAGAGCAATCCCAGCTTCACCCAATTGTTCACCGAATATAACAAATATCTGCTGCGGCGGGCGGCGGTGCTGGTCGGGATCTGATGCGCGCAATCCGGTCCTTGCTGTTCATGATCGTCTTCTACCCCGCCACATTGATCGCGGTGCTGATCGCGCTCGCAGCGGTTCCGTTCGGCGCGGCAGCGGTGCGCAATGTTTCGATGCGCTGGGCGGCCCTGTTCAGCTGGTGCGCCGCAACCCTGCTCGGGATAAGCAGCCGGGTCGAAGGGCGGGTGCCGGAAGGTCCTGTGCTGATCGCCGCGAAGCATCAGTCGATGTACGAGACGATCGAGCTGTGCGTGCTGCTCCGCATCCCAGCCATCGTGATGAAGCGCGAGCTCGCCCGGATTCCGCTCTGGGGCTGGCTCGCCCGGAGGTACGGGATCATTCCGGTCGACCGTTCCGCCGGAGCGCCGGCGCTGCGGCTGCTGCTCAAGGCGGCGGCGCAGACCAAGCGCGAGGGCCGGCCGATCATCATCTTCGCCGAGGGCACCCGGGTTGCCCCTGGCGAGCAGCCGGCGCTCCAGCCCGGCTTTGCCGGACTGTATCGCGCCCTCAACCTCACGGTGGTGCCGTTGGCGCTCGACAGCGGTCGGCTGTGGCCGCGCCGTTCGTGGATCAAGGCTCCCGGCACGATCACCTTCCGCTTCGGGGATCCCATCCCGCCAGGCCTGCCACGCGACGAGATCGAAGCGCGGGTCCATCAAGCGATCAACGCGCTCGAAGCTGCGGAGTCACAACCAGCGTAGCCAGCGCCCGTGGGCGTGATTCCGCCAGGCGCCATTTCTCGTCGCCCGGCCAGATCCGCAGGGCCAGGGAGAAGTTCTCGTCGCCAGGCTCATGCTCGTAGCGCAGCCAGGCAAGCGGGGAATCCTCGGAAGCACCTGCTCCGCATTCGGCCATTCGCGCGGCGATCCGGCGCTGCGCATCGGCCGGAAAATAATGGAAGGCGACCGAGTGCAGCACGACCCGGGTCACGCCGGGGGCTCCAGGCTGGCTCAGCCGGTCGTCGAGCCAGTCGGCGGCATCGCCCTGCTCCACGGGCGGCGGGTCCGCCGCGGCGATGGCGAGCGCGGCCTCCAGCTGCTCCAGCCGCGCGACCTGGTCCGGCCAAACATAGGCGAGCAGCCGGTCCCGGTCGGCACGCACATCGAGCGGAGCGATATCGACTCCGCGGCGCGCGGCCACGTGAAGATCGGATTTCGGGGGTGGCGGACCGGTCCATTCGGGCACGAGCTGGAGCGGCGATTCGGGGTTGCCGGCCATGAGTCCGCCGAGCTTGTAGCCATAGCGGTCGAGCAGCAGGTTGAGGCCGGCGCTGG
>JAQGLD010000594.1 GCA_028293055.1 Alphaproteobacteria bacterium | reverse complement strand
TACGGTCACGCTCGCCCAGCGCGGCAAATTGTTCGAGGCGAAGGTGGCTGCGATGCCCTTCGTCCCCCATCGCTATCACCGCAAGGGAGCCGGCCAATGACCGTCTATTACACCAAGGAGCATGAATGGGTGCGGGCCGAGGTCGATTCCGCGGTGGTCGGGATCACCGATTTCGCCCAGGGCCAGCTCGGCGACGTAGTCTATGTCGAGGTGCCCGCAGCCGGCCGGGCGCTCGTCAAGGGCGGCGAGGCCGCAGTCGTCGAATCGGTCAAGGCGGCCTCGGACGTCTATGCGCCGGTCAGCGGCACCGTCATCGAGGGCAATCAGAAGCTGGTCGACCAGCCCGATCTGGTCAACACCGACCCGGAGGGCGAAGGCTGGTTCTTCAAGCTGCAGCTCTCGGACCCCGGCGAACTCGGCGGACTGATGGACGAGGCCGCCTACCAGGCCTTCTGTCAAAGCCAGTGACCGTCAATTCCGCCTCGCGCTGGTCGCCGGCCGATTATGCCGCCAACGCCGCCTTCGTGCCGGCGCTCGGTGCAGCAGCTCTCGACCTGCTGGCGCCCAAGCCCGGCGAGCTGATCCTCGACATCGGCTGCGGCGACGGCACGCTGACCCGCTCGATCATCGATTCTGGGGCGCGGGTGATCGGTCTCGATTCGTCGGTGGAGATGGTCGAGGCGGCGCGGGCGAAGGGGGTCGACGCTTTCGTCGCGGACGCCCAGGCGCTCGGGCTCGATGGCCAGGCGGAACGGTTCGGCCAGTTCGACGCGGCATTCTCCAACGCTGCGTTGCACTGGATGCTCGATCCCGATGCGGTCGCCTCCGGAATCCATTCGGCTCTCAAGCCCGGCGGGCGTTTCGCCGGCGAGATGGGCGGGGAGGGGAACATCGCCACGCTCCGCAGCGGCATTCGCGCCGAATTGAAGGCACGCGGTTACGATCTGCCCGACCAGGATCCGCAATGGTATCCGAGCTGCGAGGCGTTCGTCCGTCTCTACGCCTGTGCCGGCTTCACCGAGATCAAGGCCCAGATCATCCCACGGCCGACCCCACTGCCGACCGGAGTGGCCGGCTGGGTAAAGACGTTCCGCGCCGGATGGCTCGACCAGGCCGAAGTGCCGGAGACCGAACGCGACGACATTGCCGAGGCGGTCGAACTACGGCTCCAGCCAGCCCTCCAGCAACCCGACGGCAGCTGGCTCGCAGACTATGTGCGCCTGCGTTTCACGATGAGGAAGCCCGACTAGATGCGCTATTTGCCTTTGGCCCAGTCCGATCGCGAGCAGATGCTCGCAGCGATCGGCGCCGGCTCGATCGAGGATCTGTTCGTCGACGTGCCGGAAAGTGCGCGTCTCGGCGACAAGATCGCCGGCCTGCCGGATCATGCCAGTGAACTTTCGGTCGAGCGGCAGCTCGCGGCGATGGCGCGCAGGAACCTCGTCGCGGGGGATTCGCCCTTCTTCCTCGGCTGCGGCGCCTATCGCCATCATATTCCGGCGAGCGTCGACCATCTCATCCAGCGCGGCGAGTTCCTGACCAGCTACACGCCCTACCAGCCCGAAATCGCCCAGGGCACGCTTCAGGCCCTGTTCGAGTTCCAGACCCAGGTCGCCCGCCTCTACGGCTGCGACGTCGCCAACGCCTCGATGTATGACGGCTCGACCGCCTGCTGGGAGGCGATCGGAATGGCGCGAAGGATCACCCGGCGCGGCAAGGCGATCCTCTCCTCGGGCCTCCATCCCCATTATGTCTCGGTGGCGCAGACGATGGCGCGCTTCACCGGTGACCAGCTCGAGACGACCCTTCCCGAGCTTTCCGGCGAGAGCGACGTCGCGCGCCTGCTCGAGGCGATCGATGCCGAGACCAGCTGCGTCGTCGTCCAGTATCCCGACATTCTCGGACGAATCTCCGACCTTTCGGACTTGGCGGCGCGGGCACACGAACTCGGCGCCTTGCTGATCGCGGTGGTCACCGAGCCGGTCGCGCTCGGCCTGATCCGATCGCCCGGCGAGATGGGCGCCGACATCGTCGTCGGAGAGGGCCAGTCGATCGGAGTCGGGCTCAATTTCGGCGGACCTTATGTTGGCCTGTTCGCGACCCGCGACAAATATGTCCGCCAGATGCCGGGCCGGCTCGCCGGAGAGACGGTGGACGCAGAAGGCCGGCGCGGCTTCGTCCTCACCTTGTCGACCCGCGAGCAGCATATCCGCCGCGAGAAGGCGACCTCGAACATCTGCACCAACAGCGGACTGTGCGCGCTCGCTTTCTCGATTCACATGACGCTGCTCGGCGAGGCCGGGCTCCGCAGCCTCGCCGAGGCGAATCACGCCCGCGCGGCGGCGGCGGCCGGACGGCTGACCGAGGTGGAGGGAGTCGAACTCGTCAACCGCAGCTTCTTCAACGAATTCACCCTTCGCCTCCCGCGGGAGGCCCGGCCGGTGGTGCGGGCGATGGCCGAGAAGGGGGTGCTGGGCGGAGTCTCTCTCGGCCGGCTCTACCCGGGCGCCGAGGCGCTCGAAAACGGTCTGGTGGTTGCGGTCACCGAAACCGTCACCGACGACGATGTCGAAGCGTTCGCTTCGGTCCTGGAAGGAGCGCTGGCATGACGATCAACGCGGCGGGCTGGCGTCCGGAAGCGCCTCAGGCGGATGGCGGCGAGCCGGGGACATGGACCGGCAACAAGGCCCTGATGCTGGAGGAACCTCTGATCTTCGAGATCGGGGATGCCGCGACCACCGGGGTCGATTTCGAAATGCCATCTTCCCCTGAAGTGGAAGGGGGGAATTTCCTTGCCGGACTGGAGCGCAACCGCGCGATCGGCCTGCCCGGGCTGACCGAACCAGAGGCGGTGCGCCATTATACCCGGCTCTCCCGGCAGAATTACGCGATCGATCTCGGTCTCTTCCCGCTCGGCTCGTGCACGATGAAGCACAATCCCCGGCTCAACGAGAAGGTGGCGCGGATGCCCGGCTTTGCCGACATCCATCCGCTCCAGCCGATCGACACCGTCCAGGGCGCGCTCGAGCTGATCGCAAGGCTCGGCGAGTGGCTGGTCAAGCTGACCGGAATGCACAGCGTCGCGATGAGCCCCAAGGCGGGCGCGCACGGCGAATTGTGCGGCCTGCTCGCGATCCGCGCGGCGCTCGAGGCGCGGGGCGATGCCCGCGAGGTCATCCTCGTGCCGGAGAGCGCCCACGGCACCAATCCGGCGACCGCCGCCTTCGCCGGCTACCGCGTCGAGAACATTCCGGCCAACGCACGCGGCCGGGTCGATCTCGCCGCGCTCCAGGCCCGTCTCGGTCCCGATGTGGCAGCGGTAATGATCACCAATCCCAATACCTGCGGCCTGTTCGAGCCCGACATGGTGGCGATTTCCAGGGCGGTGCACGACGCAGGCGCTCTGGTCTATTGCGACGGCGCCAATTTCAACGCGATCGTCGGCCGGGTGCGCCCGGGCGATCTCGGCATCGACGCGATGCATATCAATCTCCACAAGACCTTCTCCACCCCGCATGGCGGCGGCGGCCCGGGCTCCGGCCCGGTGGTCTTCTCGGAGGCGCTCACTCCGTTCGCCCCACTCCCCTTCGTCGAGAAACAGGGCGGCCATTTTGTCCTGGTCGAGGAGGAGACCGCCGGCGATCATCATGCCCGCAGCTTCGGCCGAATGGTCGCCTTTCACGGCCAGATGGGCATGTTCACCCGCGCTCTGGCCTATATTCTCAGCCACGGCGCCGACGGGCTGAGGCAGGTGTCGAGCGACGCAGTGCTCAACGCCAATTACGTCCTTCGCCAGCTCGACGATGTGCTGGACGCGCCGTTCGGCGACAGCGGCCCCTGCATGCACGAGGCACTGTTCAGCGACAAAGGGTTTGCGGGCGGGCTCACCACGCTCGATCTCGCCAAGGGCCTGATCGACGAGGGCTTCCACCCGATGACCATGTATTTCCCGCTCGTCGTCCATGGAGCCATGCTGGTCGAGCCGACCGAGACCGAGTCGAAGGCGGCCCTCGACCAGTTCATCGGCGCGCTGCGCAATGTCGCCGAGCGCGCCAAGGCCGGCGATCCCGCGCTCAAGGCGGCTCCGATCCACGCGCCGCGGCGCCGGCTCGACGAGACTCTGGCCGCTCGCAAGCCGGTGCTGGTCTGGACCGAGCCGCCGAGCGCCGAAGCGGCGGAATGAACGGAGACGGCCGGCTTTTCGCGCCTGCCACAGAGCGCAATCGCGAGCCGATCGCGTCGGTCCTGCGGCAGCTGCTGCCCGCGTCGGGCATGGTACTGGAAGTCGCGAGCGGGACCGGCGAGCATGTCGTCCATTTCGCACGGCTGTTTCCGGACCTGATCTGGCAGCCCACCGACACCGAGGAAGGCGGGCTCGATTCTATTCGGGCCTGGCGGGATTCGGCGGGCCTGGCCAATATACGAGAGCCGATCGCGCTCGACGCAGCCGGCCCTTGGCCCGTGGCCGCCGCGGATGCGATAGTCTGCATCAACATGGTCCATATCAGCCCGTGGGCGGCCACTTCCGGGCTGATGCGCGGAGCCCGGCACCTGCTCCGCCCCGGAGCCCCGTTGATCCTCTACGGGCCGTACCGCAGGGACGGCGTGACCACCGCACCGAGCAACGAGGCGTTCGATGCATCGCTCAAGGCTCGCAATCCGGAATGGGGGCTGCGCGATGTTTCCTCGGTCGAGCGCGAAGCCGCCGCCAACGGCCTTGACCTCGATCGGACTTACGAGATGCCGGCAAACAATCTGATCCTGGCCTTTCGTCGGAGAGACGCCCCTCCAGCTCAGTAGGCCGGGGACGGAGTGGCCCGAGCCGCCAATCGGATCAGCAGCACAGTCCAGAACGCGCCGAACGCCCAGCCGCCGATCACGTCGCTCGGCCAGTGCACATCCAGGACCAGGCGGGTGAGGCCGGTCAGCAACGACAAGGCCACCGCAACGACGATCGCGGGAGCCCGAAACCGCGGACTCACCGCAAGCATCGCGATACCGAGCCAGACCAGCATCGAGCTGGCTGCGTGGGCGCTTGGAAAGGAGAGGCTGTGCACCGCGACGAGATGCCCCTCGGCGTCGGGCCGCGCTCGAGCGAAGACGATTTTCTGCGCCTCGACCAGCAGACGGCCGGAAAAGGCGATGCCGAGCAGCAGCAATGCGCGGCGTCGCTCGCCTCGGGAGAGCAGCCAGCCAGCGGCGGCGAGGCTGATCAAGGTGGTCGCCGGCCAGTTGCCGAGCAAAGTCAGCTTTCGCGCCGGCGCGGTCAGAACGCCGCCATGCAGGATGTTCAGAACATTGCGGTCCAGGACCCAATCCGGACCGCCCAGGCTCAGCATCGCGAACCAGAGCAGGAAAAGTGCAAGCAGGGTCGCGGAAAGTTTACGATCGGACATCATTATCCTGCGTTAAGTCGTGGGAATTTCGAGGGAAAGGCCCTGTTGGGCACCTGACTCCCGATTCCGCTTCTAATATGGTAGCAAAGCGAGTCGGGAGGGGACGCAATGGAATCCAATGAGCGTTATTACGCACGCCGCGCCAATGAAGAATTGCGTGCGTCCGAACGCGCAGTCACGCCCGAAGGCCGAGCCCGGCGCCGGGCCCTCGCCGAGCTGTTCGAGACGAAAGCGCGCGACCTCGCGAGCGGCGGTGCCGAGCAGGTTTTCCAGTTCTGACGGGCGACTGAGCCGGCTTCAAATCTTCGATCATGTAGGCTCAACCCGCGGCAGCGCGTTTCGGCGCCGCACCCTCGCGCCAGTGTCCCTGAATTCTCCAATTGCACCCGATTGGGCTCAGCCGGCTTCGGCGAGATCAGCTCCCGATCACCCGGCGCAGCGCCGAGTGATAGGTGCGGCCAACCGGGAGGGTGTCGCCCGGCGCGGTGACGACTCGATAGCCGCCGGTCGCGCGACGCCGGATCGACTGGATGTAATCGAGATTGACCACATGCGACCGGTGGATCCGGACGAAGCGTTGCGGTTCGAGTCGCGGCATCAGCGAGCTGATCGAGCAGCGATAGAGGAACTGGTCCCGACCGCGGTAGAGCCGGATATATTCGCGCTCTGCGCTGATCCGGTCGAGTGTTGCGATCGCGACTCCGACTATCTCTCCACCTTGCGGCACCCAGATCCGTTCCTCTTCGCGGCTTCCCTCTAGCCGCTCGCGGCGAAGCCTCTCCAATTGCCCGTTCAATTCCTCGAGCCGCCCCGCAGCACTGCGTGCCTCGATCTCGTGCACTACCCGGTCGATCGTCACGCACAATCGCGGAAAGCGCACTGGCTTGGTGAGAAAGTCGATGGCGCCGGTCTCATAGGCCGAGGCCGCGAATTGCGGATAAGCCGTGACGAACACGATCAGGGGCGCCTGGTCCCGCTCCATGGACGCGGCGAGCGCCTCGACGACATCGAAGCCGTCCAGCCCCGGCATCTCGACGTCGAGCAGGATCGCATCGGGCGACAGCCGCGCGACCGCATCCAGTGCCTCCGCGCCATTGCTGGCCGACCCGACGAGCTCGACATCGTCGCGCCTGGAGAGCAGCCGCTTCAGTCGGTCGGTAGCCAGGGTCTCGTCGTCGCAGATCAGCAATCGGACGGACATCATTCCCCCCTGTGTATCGGCACCTTGATTTTCACGACGAAGCAGTCGGCCTCCGGTCCCGCCTCGAAGCTGGCTTGTCCGGCATATCTCAGCTCGATTCTCCGGGCGACATTGGCGAGACCCACGCTGGTTCCTATTCTCACCGGAAGCGCGGCCTTCGGCACCGCATTGCTGACGGTCAGCTGCATCCGATCGCCGTCGCGGCTGGCCTCGATTCGTAGCGTCGAACTTTCCGCGTTGCGCGCAACGCCATGCTTGATCGCATTCTCGATGATCGGCTGAAGGATGAGGCTTGGAACGAGCACGTCGCGCAGCTCCGGCGGGAGGATCGTCTCGACGGTCAGGCGGTCGGCGAAACGCGCGGATTCGATCGACAAATAAAGCGATTGCAATTCGAACTCGCGTTCGAGGGTAAGATCGTCGGTTGGGTCCACCGCAAGGCTGGCGCGCAGGAAATCGGCCAGGTTCTCGACCATCCGTTCGGCTTGTTCCGGCCAGCCGCCAGCAATCAGGGCTGCGACGGAATTGAGCGTGTTGAACATGAAATGCGGGTTGAGCTGGTACCGAAGCGACCGCATCTGGGCCGAATGGGCCAGGCCCTGCAGGTCAGCGAGGCGGCGCTCCCGCTCGAGCAGCGCGTCGCTGTAGGATGCGGTAAGCAGCAGCGCCGAGATGGCGGCATAGGTCCAGAACCATTGCACCGTCGCCATCAGCACGGTGTCCAGGGTGGCGCCCGCCATATTCTCCTTGGGCATGACCACCTGAAAGGCGGCGAAATTGATCAGCCCGTGGACTGGAGCCGCGAGAAAGGCGGCGAGAAACGCGAATGTCAGCCGTCGGGTCCAGCTCGAGCTGCTCTGCCTGCGCTGCCAGGCGGCAATAGCGAACGACAAGCTGACGCCGACCAGCGCCATGAAGGCGCGAGGGCCGAGGAAGAGCAACGATTCCTTGCCGCCCGAATAGACCAGCCTTTGGGCGGTAAGGACCGAGAATTGTCCTATCCAGTAAATGACGATCAGCCACGCGATCGGGGCAATCGATCGTGGAGCATTTCTGCTGTTCAGGCTCCCCATAGTCGCGACATTTTCCATCCCGAGGAAGTACGGAAGTCGGGTTGAAAGGTAAATGCGCGGGCGTGCAGTTCGCAGCGCACAGGATGCAGTTCAGCAACTGCGAACGGCTGCCCGGCATGGCTGGCCGGCTTGTGTGCGATCGACAAGGCCGGCCTCGCGCCGCCCGGGCACGCTAATCGGCCGCGATCGATCCTGGCCACATTGCCGGCCGGGGGCGGAAGCCTGCGGCGATCGACAGTCTGACGTTGCGCTTCATCGGCGCGCCGTTCGGATTCGTTCGACCGCGGAGATGGGGCGACCTCCAGAAGATCGTCCCGTCACGGTTGACCAAATGGCCGCGGACGACATGCTGCCGGCATGGCGAGCGCGCACCGAGGTGGGACACGCCGCGTCGCCCGCTTCCGCCAATCGCGAGGCTGACTTCGACATGGTCGAGCAGGGCTGGCTTGCCCCTGCGTGCCCGCGCGCGATTGAGCTCTCGTCGCTCCACCGGTCTTGCATCGACATTGTTCCGAACCGCGAGCAAACGCAGCAGGCTGACCAGAAACGTAAAATTCGGCACGGCCTGTATCGCGCATTCTGCAATCGCGGTCCTGAGCCGCTGCTGGCCGCCGCCGGAGGCAGCGAAGAAACGCATCCATTCGGGCTCGACCGAGATCACGAAGTGGGGAGCGAGCGCTCGAACGGCGGGAAACCGGGCCAGCGCTGGGCAATCGTCCTGCCGCGGCGAAATCAGATGGTCGAAGTCGAACGCAATATGCGCCTGGGCCATTTCCGCTCCGGTTCGCGGATCGTCCCAGAAAGTGTGGACCGTGCCGCAACGGTCGCTGTCGCCCGCCCGAACAAGCAAGCCAGTGCGAAGCGTGCCCCCGGCCGAATCCGACTCGTCCCATTCGATCCACATCGCCGGAACTGGCAGGCGTAAGGTTGCCGACGCGGGGTCCATCAACTCGGGCCAGCGCGCCGCAATCTGATGGCAGGCGTCGCGAACCGGATCGGCCAGGACATAACGTATCGGGCTTTCGGCAACTGCGCCGGCCAGGCTCGCCGCACCCGGAAGCTCCCATAGGCCGCTGATCGGGAGCTCGACCCGGACCGGCTCCCGGCTTTGTGCGACCCGGTCGAGGAGCCTCATTGGCCGGGGCTCGCCAGAGCGGGCTCGACGGCCGGACCCGGACGGACCCGGCCGAGGAACAGGGTCGTGATCTCGGACGCGGTAAACGAGGGCGCAATGCCGAGCTCGCGCGAGGCAGACCGCATCATTGTCACCAGCCCGGCCGCGCGCGACGCGCGATCGCATCCCCGCGCGCGTTCGTCGAAGCACGGGATGCACGCCTCGATCTGTGTGGCCAGCGGCCGCTCGACCCGATCGGTGTAGAGCCCAACGACCCACGGGCAGGTCGCGCGGTCGACGGTCGCCGAGCGGCTGAGCTCGATATGCTCGGGACAGGCGAGGATCGCGAGCGCGTCCGCGATGAACCGTTCGAGCGCCCAGGCCGGATCGGGTCGGAGCGCCAGCCGGCACGGCAGGTCCGGCGCGAACGACTGGAGAAGCTGGAGGCGCGACGCGCGGTAGAGGGCGTCGCGATCCGCGAACTGGTTGTACAGGGTCTGGCGGGAAAGCCCGCAGGCCCGCGCCACCGTTTCCATGCTGAAGCTCGAATAGGCGCTTTCGCGCAGCAGGAGGCGGGCGGCAGCAAGGATACGATCGCGGCTTCGCGGCGCCGCGGAGCGCCGGATCGGGCCGAAGGCGATGGCTTGATGCTGTGCGGCGACCTGCATGAGAGAAGGCTAACCTGGCCGCCGGCACGACTCGCCGAATTTGCTGCCAACCGCCGCATTGGTGTGCGCCGGCGGCACGGCCCACATTCCGGCCGCCGAAGCGCAGTCTCCCCGCGGCGAACGGCAGAAGGATCGCCGCTACCCGACGAGACGCGACCATCGCGCAGTGAACGACCCTCGGCCTCGCGCAGGCAAACCGGAGAAGCGCCCGGGGGGCGGGCTATCGTTTCCCCCCGGGCGCGACC
>JAQGLD010000593.1 GCA_028293055.1 Alphaproteobacteria bacterium | reverse complement strand
CCGAACGCGCAAAAGCCGAATTCCCGCGCCTTTTCCTCAAGCTTTTCCCGCAACTTGCTCTTGCCTTGGCTCACGCTGCCTCGCTACCACCTCGGCGGGAAAAAGGGGAATGTCTAGTGACCGGCGGGTTGGCGATCGAGGCTAAGGGGCTGTTCAAGGCCTTTGACGGCAAGCCGGCGGTGCAGGGCATCGACCTGGCCGTTCCGGAGGGCACGATCTACGGAATCCTCGGCCCCAACGGCGCCGGCAAGACCACCACCCTGCGCATGCTGCTCGGAATCATCGATCCCGACGAGGGCCGTCGCACATTGCTCGGCCACGATCAGCCGCTCCAGGCCGCCGCCCTGGTCGGCTATTTGCCCGAGGAGCGCGGCCTCTATCAATCGATGAAGACGAAAGAGGTGATCGCCTTCATGGGCGCGCTTCGCGGCCTTCCGCTTGCCGTCGGGCGCCAGCGCGCCGAGGGCATGCTTCGCGACAACGGGCTCGGAGACTATGTCGACAAGCCGATCAAGAGCCTGTCCAAGGGCATGGCGCAGACCGTCCAATTGTTCGGCACGATCGTCCACCGACCCAAGCTGATCGTGCTCGACGAGCCTTTTTCCGGCCTGGACGCGATCAACCAGGGCCGGCTCGAGACGATGATCCGCGAGGAGGCGGCGGGCGGAGCCACGATCATCTTCTCGACCCATGTCATCGCCCATGCCGAGCGGCTGTGCGAGCGGATCGCGATCATCGCCGACGGGCGGATCCGGTTCGAGGGCAAGGTCAGCGAGGCGCGCGACCGGCTTCGGCCGCAGGTGCGGCTGCGCACCCGCAATTCGGACGGGCCCTGGCGCTCCGCGCTTCCGGCGCTGGCGCGGGCCGACGAGGAAAGGCTGTGGCAGTTCGAGCTGCCCGCCGCCGGAATCGAGCCCTTGCTCAAGGCCTTGATCGACGGGGGAGCCGGAATCGAGGAATTGTCGATCGAGCGTCCCGGTCTGCACGACGCCTTCGTTGCCATAGCCGGCGAGGCGGCGGCGCGGGAGATGGGCCAGCCGGCGTCGACGGAGTCCGCTATATGATGACCAATATGCAGGCCGCGTTCGTCGTCGGCCGCCGCGACTTCACCGCCACCGTCTATTCGCGGACCTTCTTCTTCTTCCTGCTCGGGCCGCTGGTCATCCTCGCCTTCTCGGTCGGCATGGGCACGCTCAGCGCGCGAATGGCCGAGCGGGACTCGCGTTCGACCGTCGCGGTGGTCGCCAATGCGGGCGATTATCGCGAGATACTCGCCGCCCACGAGCGGCTGAAGTCCGCCTTCGGGACGGAGGATCTGGTCGACATCGTCCAGGCTGAACCGGATTATGTCGTTTCCGACCAGGTCGGGCAGCTGCTCCAGGCGCCCGACAAGAAGGTGCTCGCAGTCCTCACCGGAGGAGTCGATCATCCGCGGCTGACCGGCGCCGTGAGCGACGACGGCTCGGTCCGCCGCCAGGTCTCAACCATCATCCGGGACGCGCGCGAGCATCGAATCCTTTCCGGCCATCATCTGGCGGTCCCGCCGGTCGATGTGCCTCTCGTCAAGGTCGCCCAGTCCGCCGGGTCGCTCGCCGCGGAGCGTTCGCTGACATCGCGGCTCGGCCAGACCCTGCTGTTCATGCTCACCGTCTTCCTCGCCTCGATGCTGCTTTCCAACCTGGCCGAGGAGAAATCCAACAAGGTGATCGAGGTGCTCGCCGCCGCGATCCCGGTCGACGCGATCTTCGCGGGCAAGCTGGGCTCGATGCTGCTCGTCTCGCTGCTCGGAATCGCCGTCTGGACGACCGCCGGAATCGTCGGGGTCGAGCTGTTCCTGCCGGTCGCGCATGCGCCGCCGCCGCCGGCGGTCGGCTGGCCGATCTTCCTCGCTTTGGTCTTCCTCTATTTCGCGGCCAATTACCTGCTGCTCGGCGCCCTCTTCCTCGGCATCGGATCCCAGGCCAATTCGATCCGGGAGGTGCAGACCATGGCGATGCCGGTCACCATGGGCCAGCTGCTGATCTTCTTCTTCGCCCAGGTCGCCGCGGGATCGATCAACAGCCTGCTCGGAATCGCGGGCGCGATCTTCCCGTTCAGCTCCCCGCTCACCATGATCGCCCGCGCCGCCCAGACGCCCGAATTATGGCCGCACGCCGCTGCCCTGGTCTGGCAGGCCTTGTGGGTCTGGCTCACCGTCCAGCTCGGCGCCTCGCTGTTCCGCAGCAATGTGATGAAGTCCGGCTCCGGTGGCGCGCGGATGAAGAAAGCGAAGGCGTAAGGGCGGTTCGGCGCAGACCGGATCTCGACGAGGCTCGGTCGCACGGCAATTCGTCATGCTGAACTTGTTTCAGCATCCAGTTCGCCACCGCCCCGCCGCCGTTCAGCTGGACCCTGAAACGAGTTCAGGGTGACGATTCAGTTTCGTCACTCCGGCGCGTCGCCGATTTGCTGCCAGAGCTCGACCTTGATCCCGTCGCAATCGAGGATCCAGGCGAACTTGCCATAATCCTCCTCCTGGCGGCCGATGATCTGGATCCCCTTGGTCTCCAGGCCGGCGGCGAAGGCGTCGAGATCGTCGACCCGCAAATTGATCATGAACGGCGCCTCGCTCGGCGCGAAATAGTCGCTCATCGCCTTGAACGGGGAGAGCAGGCTGAACGGATCGCCTTCCGCCTCGTTCTTCCAGCGGAACGTCGCGCCCCACTGGCCGCCGATTCCGAGATTTTCCAGGTACCAAGCCTGGGTCTTTTCGGGATCTGCGACCTTGTAGAAGATGCCGCCAAGCCCAGTCACTTTCGCCATCGCCGCCTCCCGAAAAATCCGAGTTTAGCAGCGAATATCAGCCGCGATAGATGGCTTGCGCGGCCTCGCTCAGCGCCTGCATCGCAAGCCGCCACGGGAAGGGGCCATGGCTGATCCGGGCGACTCCGCAAGCCGCGACCTCGGCCGCGCCCGGAGCGCCGGTAAAGGCCATGAAGTTGACCGGCAGCGGCGAGGCCTCGCAGAATCGCGCGAGCAGGTCGAGCCTGGCGAGACCCGGCACGAACAGGCCACTCGCGCCCGCCTCCGCATAGGCCGAAGCGCGCTCCAGCGCCGCATCGACCCTGGCCTCGTCATGGTCCTCGGCCTTCGCCTTGAGGAAGATGTCGGTGCGTGCGTTGATGAAGAAATCGGCGCCGACTGCGACCCGGCCGGCGCGGATCCGCTCCGCCTGAAGGGCGACAGGATGGAGGCCTTCGCCGCCGATCACCTGGTCCTCGAAATTGCAGCCGATCGCGCCGGTGTCGGCAAGGCGCTTGAGGTTGGCGGCGAAGGCCTCGGGCTCGACCGCATAGCCGCCTTCGAAATCGATGGTCACCGGGAGATCGACCGCGGCGACGATCCGTCCCGCATTGGCGATGGCGAGGTCGAGCGGAAGCGCCTCCGCGTCGTGATAGCCCTGGGCAGCCGCCACCGAAAAGCTGCCGGTGGCGATCGCCGAGGCACCGGCCTCGGCCACCGCCTGCGCGCTGCCGGGGTCCCAGGCGTTATAGAGGATCAGGGGATCGCCGGGCACGTGCAGCGCGGCGAAGGCGCTGAAGCGGGTTGCGGTGTCGGTCATATTGCCCCTCCCTCTAATTGCCCTCCCCCTTGA
>JAQGLD010000592.1 GCA_028293055.1 Alphaproteobacteria bacterium | reverse complement strand
CCCGCATCTTCTCCGCGGCGATCGCCTCGCTACGGTCGCTGAGATGAACCATCAGCGAGCCATCGCGCAACGCGGCGATCGTGACCAGCCAGCGCCGATCGGCCTGACCGATCCCCTCGACCTCGATTTGGTCGGGTCCCGCTTCGCTTCGTGCCGTGCGGACGAGATGCTCGACGATCAGCGGATGGCGCAGCGCCAGGCGTACGTCCTGGCCTTCGATCCACTGCCCCAGCAGGGTCTTTGCCGCTTCGTTGGCCGCGACGATTCGGCCCTCGCCGAGCAGCAGCATCGGATCGGTCAGCGCGTCGATCATCTCGCGCGCCTGGTTCTCCTGCCCTGCAGCGGCCGCGAGCGGGGCGGGAGCCGGCGCGGCGGCGAACCAGGCCGGCCCGGCGACAAGCATCGCGACCGCTCCGGCGACGAGCCCGAGCAAGGCGGCGAGCACCGGCGAATCGACCAGGAAACCCCCGGCGCATGCGGCCAGGATCAGCATTGCACAGAGAAGGAGGCGCGCCCGGCCCGAAAGATTCATGCGCCTCTCCTAGCGATTTCGAGCCGCCGGCACCAAGCCCGCTCCGGCCGCCTTGCGCTGTCACCATGCCATCGCGAAACCGCAAGCCGTTCGTCATCCAACTGTCACATCCCTGTCATATCGAGCGCTCGCGGGACAAGCCGCGATCCAGCCGAAGGACGAGCATGAAGCCGGCATTCCTCCATTTCCTGCTGGCGTCGGCCGCGCTGGCCCCTTTGCAATCGACCCGGGCAGCCCAGCCGGGCGCCGCCCCGGAGGCTTCGACCCGCGAAGAGATCCAGGCGATCCGCGCGGAGATGCGTGCGCTGCAGGCGCGTCTCGATAGACTCGAGGCGGCGGCGAACCCACCTGGCGCGCAGTCCGCGACCGCCGCCGCTCCGGCCGCGACCGCGACCGCCGCGGTAACTCCGGTGTCAGCCCCGCCGTCCATGGCAGCGGCCCCGCCCGCCTGGACCGCCGGGACGACGATCGGCGGCAAGGCCTTCATGAATGTCAGCGCGATCGACCAGAAGTCCGACGGCGCCAGATCCGGCCAGAGCGGGCTCCAGGCCGATGTGAAGCGCTTCTATCTCAGTGTCGACCACAGGTTCAGCGACATCTTCTCGGCGAACCTGACCACCGACTTCCGCTACAATGCCAACGGGACGACCCGCGACACCCTTGTCTACGTGAAGAAGGCCTACCTGCAGGCGCGCTTCGGGCCCGAATTCTTCGTCCGGCTCGGCGCTGCGGACCTGCCCTGGGTCCCCTTCGACGAAGACTCGTACGGCTACCGTTATGTCGAGAATGTCGTCGTCGACCGCACCCGCTACGGCACGGCTGTCGACTGGGGCCTGCATGTCGGCGGCACGCTGGGCGGAGGGCTGTTCAGCTATGCCGCGTCCGCGGTCAACGGTGCCGGCTACAAGACCCTGTCTCGAAGCTCGGACACGATCGACCTCGAAGGCCGGATCACCGCCCAGCCGATCAAGGGCCTGAGCGTCTCGGTCGGCGGCTATAGCGGCAAGCTCGGCAAGAGCGCGGCGAGCGGGGCGGCGACTCCGCACCGGGCAACGCGCTGGAACGCGCTCGTCGCCTATGCAAGCGGCCCGGTTCGCGCCGGCGTGGAATATTTCCGGGCGAGGAACTGGAACAATGTCACCACTGTCTCCGAGGACCGCACCAGCGGCTGGTCGGCCTACGGATCCTTCGCGGTCAGGCCCGGTCTCGCTCTCTTCGGCCGCTACGACCGGGTCGACCCCAACCAGCAATCCGATCCGGACCAGCGGGACGATTATTTCAACCTTGGACTCAGCTATCAGCTGCTCAAGAATGTCGACCTGGCCCTCGTCTACAAGCGCGAGGCGGCCGATGGCGGCGTCATTCCGACCAGCAACGGCAATATCGGCGGCATCAATCGCGGGACCTATGACGAACTCGGCCTATGGACCCAGCTGAAATTCTGAGCGTGGATCAGTCCCGCCTCATTCCTTGCGTCCCGACCACGACGCATCGTCGACCGTCACATCGAGCGCGGGCGGCGTTTTCGAAAGGTCGAGCAGGAAGACTTCGTTTCCGGTTCCGTTGTTGAGGATCGTGTTCATCGTCTGGCTGAGCGTGACCGAGAAATCCGGCACTCGCGAGTAATCGGAGCTGATCCTGACCCGGTTCGGCCCGATCTTGGTCACCGTGATCCGAACATCGGAACGCGGGGAACCACGGGCGTCAGAAATGACATCGCCGAAATAGGTGCCCTGCGCGACATCGGCCGGATCCGCTCGAGGCTTTGGCGGATCCGCCATCGCGGCTGGAGCGGACAGCGTCGCGGCGGCGATCGCCGCAAGCGCGAAGACAGAGAGATGAACAGACTTCATGGTCCCCATTCCCCCGCAGGTGACGGTGGAGACCTACGCTTTCAGCAGGGCCAGGGACAAGGGGGATGCGCAGGACCGCATTGGCCGGATCGGGTCGGCCTGATAAGCAAGCGCAAAGGACATAATTTCAATGACAGCTTCGATCCGGGGACGTGGCGGCCTGTGGCTCGCCATCCTGCTCTGCGTGCCGTTCGCCGGCGCCGCCTTCGCCGAGCCGCGGCCGGCCGGGACGCCGTGGCTCGTTCACTCCGAATGGGTCAAAGCCGACGAGGATTTCCTCGCCGGCGATGCCCTCTCGGGCCGCGGGAGCGCGACGAACGACGAGGCCATCGCCGCGGCCTATATCGAGTCGCAATTCGAAAGTTTCGGGCTCGTCCCTGCACCGGGCATGCGGTCCTTCGGGCAGAGCGCAAATATTGTCCGGTTCGTTCTGGGGCGCGAACCCCTGCTCGAGATCGCCGGCCGGCCGGTGGCCGGTCTCGTCCTGCTGACGGCGCCGCCGGGGGAGGTGCGAGGCAGGCTCGTGGTGGCCGCTTCGGACGATCCCGCCGCCATGCCCGACGGCGGAATCATCGCCATCGGCTCGACCAAGGCAGGCTTCCTTCCGTTAGCCCACGCAGCCAGCCTCAGGCATGTCAGGCTGCTGATCGCGCCGCAGAATGCGGACACGGATCGCCTCCGCCGGCAGATGGGGGGCGAGACCCGCATGCCGGTCTATCTGGAAGGGGAAACGCCTGATGCCATGGCGATCGCCATCCTGCCGCAAGCCGAGTTCGATCGCATTGTGGGACAGGCGGGGCAGCAGGTGAGCCTGACGCTGCCGGCGATGACGCTGAGCCGAAGCACCACTAGCAACGCCATCGGCTTCCTGCCCGGCACCGATCCCAATGCGGGCCTGCTGCTGCTCAGCGCGCATCTCGACCATCTCGGGCGGCTCCCCGACGGCACCATCATGCACGGAGCGGATGACGATGCCTCCGGCGCCACCGCAGTGCTGGAGCTGGCGCGCGCACTCGCCGCCGGCCCGCGTAGCCGCCGCGGCATAGTGTTCGTCTGCTATGGAAGCGAGGAAACCGGCGGATTCGGCTCGCGCTATTTCGCCGCGCACCCGCCGGTCCCTCTCTCCAGGATCGCGGCGAACATCGAGTTCGAGATGATCGGCGCCCAGGACCCGAAATTGCCGGCTGGAACCTTGATGATGACTGGCTTCGAACGCTCCAGCCTGGGCGAGACGCTCGCGGCGCACGGCGCGCTCGTCACCAGCGACCCCTATCCCGACCAGCATTTCTTCGAGCGCTCGGACAATTACCAGCTCGCCCTGAAGGGCGTCGTAGCCCACACTATTTCGGGCTGGGCGGTCACTCCGGTCTACCACCAGCCGACCGACACGATCGAAAATCTCGACATCCCTTTCATGACCCGCGCGATCCAGTCACTGATCGAGCCGGTCCGGTGGCTCGCCGAGAGCCGCAAGGATCCACAATGGAAAAACGGAGGGCAGCCGCAGCATTAAGGCCCTGGGAATGGCACTTCCCCGCTCGCGGAGCGGGGTCGGGACTGTCCGGGCGAGCATGAATCGCGCCTTGCCCTTCTTCATTCTCGAGGCTCGACAGCGCGCGCGTTCGAGCGTCATGACGGCGGACCGACCGCCTCCGGAGAAGCAATATGAAGGCTAGAATCTGGCACAATCCGAATTGCGGCACCTCGCGCAAGACGCTCGAGATCCTCCGCGAGTCCGGAGCCGAGACCGAGGTGATCCGCTATCTCGAGCAGCCTCCAGGCAAGGAAGCGCTTCGCAGCCTCTACGAACGCGCCGGCATCCGGCCGCGTGACGGGCTCCGCACCAAGGAACCGGGCGCGCAGGCACTGATCGCCTCCGGCGCCGACGACGAAGCGATCCTCGATGCGATGGCCGCCAATCCGATCCTGATCGAGCGGCCGCTGGTCGAGACCGACAAGGGGGTCCGCCTCTGCCGCCCGCAGGACAAGGTTCGCGAGTTGCTCTGAACAGACAAGCGGCCTGCCATGAGGACCGCGATCGAGCGCCGCCTGGCTTCGCTTCCAAGCGCAGCTGAGCTCAAAGGCGATTGACGCCCCTCCCCCGTCGCTTCAATCGGCCGCGATGGCGTTGATCGATCCGGACCTGCTGCTCGGCGCGTATTCGATCGGAGTCTTCCCGATGTCGGACGGGCGCGAAGCGGCCAACGTCATCTGGGTCGAGCCGAAACGGCGCGCGATCATCCCGCTCGACGGGTTCCGGCTGTCGCGCTCGCTGCGCAAGACGATCCGTTCGGGAATGTTCGAAGTCACGTGCGACCGCGCCTTCGGAGAAATCGTTCGCCATTGCGCCGGTCGCGAGGAGACCTGGATCAATCGCGATATCGAGGACAGCTACAACCGCCTGTTCGACGAGGGCCACGCCCATTCGGTGGAATGCTGGCGGGGCGGACGGCTGGTCGGAGGGCTTTACGGGGTGGCGCTCGGCGCCGCCTTCTTCGGCGAAAGCATGTTCTCGTTGGAGCGGGACGCCTCCAAGGTGGCGCTCGCCTGGCTGGTCGCAAGGCTCAAGGTCGGCGGCTACCGGTTGCTCGACTGCCAGTTCATGACCGACCATCTGCGAAGCCTCGGAGCGATCGAGATCGCCCAGAAGGATTACAAGCTGTTGCTTGGCTCGGCATTGGCGGCGGGGGCTCCCGTCGGCGCCGGAATTTCCGCTGCCGGCGGAGCGGCCGCGGCACGGGTGCCGGAGGAACCGGCCGAGTTCGGCGCCCTGGACCGGTTGCTCTCTGCCGATCCGGCGCGGACCGTCGATGGCCCGGCATCGGGGTGGGTCATCGCGCAACTCTTGGGCCAGACATCGTAGAGCGGATGCTCGACGATGTTGAGCGACGGAGTCTCCTTGTAGAGCCAGCCGGAGAAGACCCGGTGGAACTGATCCTGGGGATCGCGCACATCGAGCTGGACGAAGGCCCCGGTCAGCTTCTGGGTCTCCCAGGGCGCGGTCGTTTCGCAGGCGCGCAGCCGGACGACGGCGTCGCCGATCCGGATTGCCTGGCCGGGCCGCATGGTCAGATCGCGCGACAGGCCGTTGCGCTTGTTGAGGAAGCCGAGCACCGCGATCCGTTGCGCCATCGGAGTGGTCCCCGGGGCCTCGGCGGTGATTGTCTGTGGCACATCGATCGTGCGCGGTTCGGACGCATTCTGGCCGGTCTGCTGGCCCGCCTGGCCGCCCGTCTTCGATCCGCAGGCCGCCAGAGCAAGCAGCGCCGCAGCGAGCAGGCCTGGGGCTCGCAGACTGGCCGTCTGGGCCAGGCGGCTCATTCCTCCCCGGGAGTCCAGGCTTCGTAGTCGCCGCTCGCCGCAGCGCGGACCCCGCCGCGCTCCAGCGCTCCGGCCGGGCGGTAGGCGCCCGCAGTGCCGGTCAGGTTGGGAGTCGCTTCCTTGAGAAATCGCGGCTTGGGCGGGAGAACCTCGTCGGGCGGCCCGTCGAGCTGGTGAAGCAGCCAGGCATACCATTCGGGCGGGACCCGGCTGGCGTCGTTGGAGCCTTCATACATGACGAAGCGGCGATCGCCCTTCTTCGCGGTATAATAGATATTGCCATGCGCGTCGCTGCCGACCTTGCGGCCGTTACGGCGGATATGAAGCGAGGCGCCGATCGTCGCGCCGTCCCACCAGGTGAAGATCTGCTTCAGAAATCCCATGGCCGCCGCCTAGCGCTGTTCCGGCCGGCTACGCAAGCCGGAACCGGTGGTCAGCAGTCAGTAGTGGGGGATCGGAAGACAGCGAAATTTCTGATCCCTGATCGCTGACTATTGGTGGCTGGACTCTACCTCAACG
>JAQGLD010000496.1 GCA_028293055.1 Alphaproteobacteria bacterium | reverse complement strand
CCAGCTCCTCCGCAACCCGACCGAGAGTGCGCTCGGCCGCTGCATCGGCCTGGTCCGGGCGATCGATCCGGACAAGGTGTTCGACGTCGCTATCGTCGGCGCCGGCCCGGCCGGCCTTGCCACCGCGGTCTATGCCGCGTCCGAGGGGCTTTCGGTGCTCGCGCTCGATTGCCGCGCCTTCGGCGGCCAGGCCGGCGCCTCGGCGCGGATCGAGAATTATCTCGGCTTCCCGACCGGCATTTCGGGAATGGCACTGATGGGCCGCTCCTACAGCCAGGCGCAGAAGTTCGGAGTCGAGATGGCGATACCGGACGAAGTCGTCCGGCTCGATTCCGACGGAACCGACGACCTGCGCCACCTGACCCTCGCGGACGGCGAGACGGTGAAGGCCCGCGCCCTGGTGATCGCGACCGGCGCCCGCTACCGCAGGCTCGAGGTCGCAGGCGCCGAAGGCTTCGAAGGCAGCTCGATCCATTTCTGGGCCTCGCCGCTCGAGGGCAGGCTCGCCGAGGGGCAGGAGGTCGCTCTCGTCGGCGGCGGCAATTCGGCGGGACAGGCGACGGTATTTCTGGCCGGACAGGCCGCGCGGGTGACCTTGATCGCCCGCCGACCGCTCGATGCGACCATGTCATCCTATCTGATCGAGCGAATCCGCGGCCTTCCCAATGTCGAGGTGGTCGAAGGATCGGTCGTCTCGCTAGAGGGCGAGGAGGGCGCGCTTCGCAGCCTGAGCTGGCGCGACCGGGCAGGCGCGGAGACTCGGCGCGAGGTCCGGCAGCTCTTCCTGTTCATCGGCGCCGAGCCCAATACCGACTGGCTTCGGGGGGCCGGCATCAGGCTCGACAGCCGCGGCTTCATCCTCACCGGCGACGCCACCGGCGAGCAGGTTCTACCGCTCGCGACCAGCCAGCGCGGCATCTTCGCCGTCGGCGACGTCCGGTCGCGATCGGTCAAGCGGGTCGCCGCCGCGGTCGGCGACGGCGCTCAGGTCGTCGCTTCGATCCATGCCTGGCTTGCGGAGCCCCAGCTCGAGCTCGCGGCGCTGCGCGACGTTGCCGCGGAGTGAGCGCGACGCTCCGAATCGCCGGAATCGCCGGCAGCCTCAGGCGCGCCTCGTTCAACCGCTTTTTGCTGCGCGCCGCCGCCGAGCAGGCGCCCGACGGCATGGAGATCGCCGTCTTCGACCTGAGCGACGTGCCGCTCTTCAATCAGGATGTCGAGGCGGAGGGCGATCCCGGGCCGGTCGAGCAGCTCAAGCGCGCGATCGCCCAGTCCGACGGAGTCCTGCTGGTCACGCCGGAATATAATCACGGCGTGCCCGGAGTGACGAAGAATGCGATCGACTGGGCCTCGAGGCCGCCATCCGGCGCTGCGCTGGCGCGCAAGCCGGTCGGAATCATCGGCGCATCGCCCGGAATCACCGGCTCGGCGCGCGGGCAGAGCCAGCTGCGCCAGGCATTCGAGTTCACCAACAGCTACTGCATGCCGCAGCCGGAGCTTCTGGTCTTTCGCGCCCACGAGAAATTCGATCGTGAAGGAAAGCTGATCGACGAGGCGACCGCGACCCATCTTGTGCGTTACCTCGAGGCGTTTCGTGACTGGGTGCGACTGTTCGCGCCGCAATCACGCTGAAGGAGACTGAAATGAGCGATGCAAGCGAGATCAAGGAACATATGGAAGTGATCGGTGCCGACGGAGTCCATGTCGGCACGGTCGATCATGTCGACGGCGACAGGATCAAGCTGGTCAAGGCCGACAGCGGCGAAGGCGACCACAAGGGCCACCATCATTATATCTCGCTCGGCCTCGTCGCCGAGGTCGAGGACGACAAGGTTCGGCTCTCGGCGACCGCAGCCAACGCGCTGCAGTTCGAGGAAGAAGAAAACGAGGGCTGATCGCCCGCGATCGAGGTCGGTGCCGGGGTGCGATCCCGGCCCGTCCGCGCATTGACAAGCGGCGCACCGGCGGCCCAATTCGCGGCCGTGACCAGGATCGCGCTCTACCAGGCCCGCACCGGAATCGACCCGGCCAGGAATGCCGCCGCTCTCGTCGCAGCGGTCGAGGATGCCGCGCGTGGCGGCGCTCGCCTGCTGTTCACGCCGGAGATGAGCGGGCTGCTCGACCGCGACCGCATGCGTGGCGCCCCGAACCTGCGCACCGAAGCCGAGGATGAGGTGCTCGACGCGGTCCGCAAGGCGGCTGCGCGTTCCGGAATCTGGGTCCATCTCGGCTCGCTCGCGCTGAGGCGCGACGACGGGCGACTCAACAATCGCGGATTCGTGATCGATTCCTCGGGCGAGATCCGGGCCTCCTACGACAAGCTCCATTTGTTCGACGTGGATCTGCCGACCGGAGAAAGCTGGCGCGAATCCGCCTCCTACGCGCCTGGCGAGCGCGCCGTGGTGGTCGACACTCCGGCGGGCCCGCTCGGACTCGCGATCTGCTACGATCTCCGCTTTCCGGACCTGTTCCGGGCGCTCACCGATGCCGGCGCCCGGATCGTGTCGGTCCCGGCCGCCTTCACCGTTCCGACCGGCAAGGCGCACTGGCACATATTGTTGCGCGCCCGAGCGATCGAGGCCGGGATATTCGTTGTCGCCGCCGCCCAGTCGGGCCGGCACGAGGACGGTCGCGAGACCTATGGCCACAGCCTCGTCGCCGATCCGTGGGGCGAAATCCTGCTCGACATGGCGGAAGAGGAAGGGCTCGGCTTCGCCGAGATCGACCCGGCCCGGATCGACGAGGTGCGCAGCCGGCTTCCGGCGATCGATCACCGCCGTCCCTTGCCTCCAGTCGAGTTTCTCGGTTGATCATCTTCGATCTCAAATGCCCGTCCGGCCACGTGTTCGAGGCCTGGTTCGGCTCGTCGGACGAATTTGACGACCAGCAGGCGAGGGGGCTCGTCTCCTGTCCGCTCTGCGGGTCTTCCCAGGTCGCAAAGGCGCCGATGGCGCCGGCGGTTCCGGCCAAGGCCAATAGCAGGCCGGCGGCTGGTGCGTCCGAGCTGGCCACGGCCGATCCGGAGAGGATCAAGGCGATGCTCGCCACCGCTGCCGCGGTCCAGAAGACCATGCTGGAGAATAGCGAAGCGGTCGGCGACCGTTTCGCCGACGAGGCGCGAGCGATCCATCTGGGCGAAGCGGCCGCACGCTCGATCCACGGCCGCGCGACCCGCGAGCAGGCCGAGAGCCTCGTCGAGGACGGAATTCCGGTCGCGCCCTTGCCTTTCCCGGTCGTGGAGCCGGGCGAGGAGAATTGACCAGGCCGCCCTGGCGCCTTACCTCCCGGCGGAGCGACCCCGTAGCTCAGCAGGATAGAGCATCAGATTCCTAATCTGAGGGCCACAGGTTCGAATCCTGTCGGGGTCGCCAACCGCTTACAAGGGGTTCGCAGCATGCACGACGAGACCGACCCGCCCGACGGCGATCTCGTCCAGGGCTCTCCCAAGATAGCAGTGCCCGACAGCGTCCAGGATGCGGTCCGCACCCTGATCCGATGGGCCGGCGACGATCCCGACCGCGAAGGGCTGCTCGACACTCCGGCGCGGGTCGCTCGGGCCTGGAAGGAATATGCCAGGGGCTATGAGGAGGATCCGGCCCACCATCTCAGCCGCACCTTCGAGGAGGTCGGCGGCTATGACGAGATCGTCCTGCTCAGGGACATACCCTTCCAGTCGCATTGCGAGCACCATATGGCGCCTATCATCGGCAAGGCGTCGATCGCCTATTTGCCGCGCGACCGGGTGGTCGGAATCTCCAAGCTCGCCCGAGTCCTCCACGGCTTCGCCCGCCGCCTCCAGGTCCAGGAAAGGCTGACCGCCGAGGTCGCCGACTGCGTCTGGGACAATCTCAATCCGCTCGGAGCCGCGGTGGTGATCGAGGCGACCCACGCCTGCATGACCGCCCGCGGCGTGCACACGCCCGGCGTCATGATGACCACCAGCCGTATGATGGGCGTATTCAGGGAAGACGAGAGAAGCCGCCGAGAAGTCCTTGCCCTGATGGGGTATTAAGTTCCTCCCCTGCAAAAGCAGGGAAGGAATTTATCAAAGCGTGGCTTCCAGGACCGCCCGCCGCAGCTGATCGATCCCAAGCCCGCCTTCGGCCGATGTGGCGATGATCTCGGGATGTGCCGCCGGATGCTTTCTCGCCTCCGCGGCGGTCGCCTCGTCGACCGCGGCGAGCTCGCTCGCCTTGATCTTGTCGGCCTTGGTCAGAACGAGGTGATAGCTGACCGCCGCATCGTCGAGCATCTTCATCACATCGAGGTCGACCGGCTTGATCCCATGCCGGCTGTCGATCAGCACCAAAGCGCGCTTGAGCACCTGGCGCCCGCGCAGATAGTCGTTGACCAGGAAGCGCCACTTCTTGACCACATCCTTGGGCGCCTGCGCGAAGCCGTAGCCGGGCATGTCGACCAGCCGGAAGCGAAGCGGCTCGCCGACATCGAAGAAGTTCAGTTCCTGGGTTCGCCCCGGCGTGTTCGAGGTGCGGGCGAGCGAGTTGCGGTTGGTGAGCTTGTTGAGCAGCGACGACTTGCCGACATTCGAGCGGCCCGCGAACGCGACCTCCGGCACCGCCGCGTCGGGCAGGAATTGCAGGCTCGGCGCGGACTTCAGGAACGCGACCGGCCCGGAAAACAGCTTCCGGGCGGTCTCGTCCAGATCTTCCGCCTCGTCGTTCACTTTGGCGGCTTGGCGGCTGTCGCCGCGGCCGCCCGCATCCCCGGATGGCGGCTGTACAGGAAGGTCTGCTGGGCGATGGTGAACAGGTTGTTGCAGACATAATAAAGCTGCAGCCCCGCCGCTAGCGGCGCGAAGAAGAACATCATCATCCACGGCATCAGCGCGAACATCTGCTTCTGGACCGGGTCCGGCGGCGGCGGGTTGAGCCGCATCTGGTACCACATCGTGACTCCGAGCAGGATCGGGAGCACTCCGAGATGGAGGATCGAGGGCGGGTTGAACGGCAGATAGCCGAACAGGTTGATCGGGGTCAGCGGATCCGGCGCCGAGAGATCGTGCAGCCACAGCACGAACGGCTTGTGGCGCATCTCCACCGACACGCTCAGCACCTTGTAGAGGGCGTAGAAGACCGGGATCTGCAGCACGACCGGAAGGCAGCCGGCGATCGGATTGACCTTCTCCTCCTGGTAGAGCTTGAGCGTCTCCTGCTGAAGTCTCGGCTTGTCGTCCTTGTGGCGTTCCTGCAGCGCCGCGATCTTGGGCTGGAGGGTTCGCATCGACGCCATCGACTTGAACTGCTTCTGAGCGATCGGGAACATCAGGCCGCGGATGATCAGGGTCAGGCAGATGATCGCGACCCCGAAATTGCCGATCTGGGCGTAGAGCCAGCGCAGCAGCATGAAGATCGGCTTCATGAACCATTCGAACCAGCCCCAGTCGATCGCCTTGTCGAACTTGGCGACCCCGAGCTGGTTCTGGTAGCGGTTGAGCAGTTCCACTTCCTTCGCGCCGGCGAAGAAGAGCGACTGGTAGCCGAGCGCCCGGCCAGGAGGGACGATCGCCGGCGGTGGCGAGAAATCGGCCTGGAAGCTGCCGCTCGGGCCCCTGCGGAAGGCGGCGTCGACCGCGCTCGACTGGTTGGGGATCACCGCGGTCAGCCAATATTTGTCGCTGAAGCCGATCCAGCCGCCATTGGTCGAGAAATGCTGGTCGCCGTCCTCGGTGATGTTCTTGTAGTTGAACTTGTAATTGGCGGCCCCGTCGAACACGCCGACCGGGCCGACATGCTGCGTCCAGGTCGACGGATCCTTGGTGGCGGTGGCGCGGCTGACGAGCGCATAGGGCCGCGCGGCGACTGCGCCAGCGCCATGGTTGGCGATTCTCTGATCGACCTGGAACATGTAGCCGTCGTCGACCGAGAGCCGGATCTGGAAGAGCTGGCCGTGGCCGTTGTCCCAGCTCAGGGTCACGGGCGTGTTCGGGGCCAGCTGATTGCCGCTCGGAGTCCAGACCGTGTCCGGCCCGGGGAGGATCGTGCCCTCGCCTGTCCAGCCGAAGCCGGCGAAATAGGCGTCGGGCGTCCCGGCCGGCGAGAGCAGGCGGACGGGCGGCGAGTTGCGGTCGATCGTCTGGCGCTGCTGGGTGAGGACGAGATCGTCGATCCGAGCGCCCTTGAGGTTGATCGAGCCGGCGAGGCGAGGCGTGGCGATGGCGACTCGCGGGGCCTCGGCGAGCACGATCTTGCGGTCGCGCACGGCGGTCGCGCCGTTGGCGATCGGATTGGATTCGGGCTTCGTCACCGGCACCTGTTTGCCGTTGACCACCTTGGTCGAGGGCGGGAAATAATGCTGGGACACCAGGCCCCAGCCGACGAGGACAAGCGCCGACAGGACGACCGCCAGGATCAGGTTGCGCTGCTCGTTCAATTCAGTCCCCTAAAATTCTGGCCCCTAAGGTACCGGATCATAGCCAGAGCCCCCCCAGGGATGGCATCTGAGCAGCCTTCGCGCGGCAAGCCAGCTTCCGCGAAGCGCCCCATAGCGCCGAAGCGCGGTGATTGCATAGGCCGAGCAGCTTGGCTGGAACCGGCAGCTCGGCGGAAGCATGCGCGAGGGTCCGACCTGCCAGCCTTTCGCGATCAGGATGAGCAACCGCGCGATCATCGGGCCGGCCGCGACTGCGCCTGGCCCGCTGCGACCTTGGCCAGGGCCTTTTCGAATTCGGAGCGGAGCAGGGTGAAATCGCGCTCGATCCCGCCCGGACGGCCGATCAGGACATGGTCGGCCCCGGCGAGGCCGCGGATATGGAGCAGCTCGCGGGCGATCGCCCTGAAGCGCCGCTTCATCCGGTTGCGCACGACCGCATTGCCGACTTTCTTGCTGACCGTGATTCCGAGCCGGATGGTCGGGTCGCCATCGTCGCGCTCGCGGACGAGCAGGACGAATCCGGGCATCGGCGCGCGTTTCCCACGGTTCGCCGCCAGGAAGTCGGCGCGCCGGGTGAGGATGTTCAGGCTGCTGGTGGCGTCCGCGCCGGTGGCGCGAAGGCTGGTGTCGACGCTGACGTCCGAGCCGCTCGCGCGGACTAGGCCGACAGCTTCTTGCGGCCGCGGGCGCGGCGGGCTGCCAGGACCTTGCGGCCCCCCACGGTTGCAGTCCGAGCCCGGAAACCGTGACGCCGTTTGCGCACGAGATTGCTCGGCTGGAAGGTGCGCTTCATCGCTCATTCCTTGAAATCTGGAATTAAAATGGCCGCGCTTCGCAACGCGGCCGTCATGGCGGGTCCGATAGGCAAGGGCGCCGCCAAAGTCAATCGGCCATGCCCGCCGGGCAATGCTCGGCGGCCGCGGCCTCGCGTTCGAGCCGCAGCGCCTCGCGCCTCTTGTGGCTGCGCCGGCGCAGGCCCCAGTCGGCCCATTGGCCCTTCTTCGGGTGCTTGCGCTTGAACCGGACATACATGCGCTTCGCCCAGCCGCTATATTTGAGCACCAGCGAGAGGCCGGCGGCGAAGAACAGGAGTCCGCCCGGGCCCGGTATCGGCCCGACGATCGGCGCAAGCGCCATCAGGATGAATCCGATCACGACCAGGCCGATCCGGACGGGGGGAAGATGGGTCACTGCAAGCTCCTCTCGGACGATATGTGGGGCTGGTGTGTTAGGAGTGCAAGACGGGTCGTCGCTCGGCGGGCCTGCTCTTGCCAGCGGCCGTGCGCCGCCCGAAAGAGCGTCCGGCCGGCCGGAGAAAGCAGGAATGGGAAGCAAGGTAGCGATCTGCACGCCGATGCATGGCGATGCCAAGGCGGGATTCGTCGACAGCCTCGCCGGATTGCTGCTTGCGGGCACTCGCGCCGGCCACGAGCT
>JAQGLD010000486.1 GCA_028293055.1 Alphaproteobacteria bacterium | reverse complement strand
GCGGGCCTCTGCCGCCATGTGCTGGTGTTCCGCACCATTACGGAGTCGAGCGCGCGCCAGACCGACCGCACCGCCTCCTCGCTGGCCAACAAGACGATCGGCCGCGACAGCAGCTATTTCTGGCAATGGTACACGCCGTTCAACGCTCGATCGGCGGTCAATTTGATCGCGATGTACGCGCAGCGTCACTTCCACGAATATGGCACGACTTCCGAGCAGCTCGGCTGGATACCGGTCACGTTGCGCGCCCACGCGGCGCTCAATCCCAACGCGATCTTTCGCGAGAAGCTGACGATCGAGCAGTATCTCGCCTCGCGGACGATCTCCTCGCCGCTGCGGCTGCTCGATTGCGACGTGCATTGCGACGCCTCGACCGCGATCATCGTCTCGGCCGCGGACGCCGCCCACGACCGGCCCAACCCGCCGATCCGGATCGAGGCGATCGGATCCGCCTTGTCCCAGCCCTGGTCGTGGGACCAGATCTCGCTGACCGAGATGGCGACCGCGGATGTCGGCCGGATGCTGTGGAGCGAGACCGATTACCGCCCGTCGGACGTGGACACCGCCCAGCTCTACGACGGATTCTCGATCCTGACCTTGATGTGGCTCGAGGGCCTTGGTTTTTGCGGCAAGGGCGAAGGCGGCGCGTTCGTCCAGGGCGGCGACCGCATCGGGCTGGGCGGGCAACTTCCGCTGAACACCAATGGCGGCCAGCTTTCCGGCGGGCGCACCCATGGGCTCGGCTATGTCCACGAGGCGTGCACCCAATTGTGGGGACGAGCGGGAGAAAGACAGGTCCGAAAGCATGATGTCGCCGTTTGCTCGGCGGGCGGCGGGCCGCTTGGCGGCGCCGCCTTGTTGGTCCGGGAATGACCGCGATGAAGCTCGAATTCTATTACACCACTACCACCTGCTCGCTCGCCTCGCATATCGGGCTCGAGGAGACCGGCGCACCGTTCGACGCACATTTCGTCAAGCTATACCGGGAAGCCGAAGTCGCCGCTTACCGGAGGGTCGTGCCATCGGGAAAGGTCCCCGCCTTGCGCGTCGACGGAAAGGTGCTGACCGAGAATCTGGCCATCCTCGCCTATCTGGGGCGCGTGTTTCCGGAATCGGGGCTGATACCGGCCGATCCCTTTGCAGCCGCGTCATGCCTTTCGATGATGGGCTGGTTCGCCAGCAGCGTTCACCTTGATCGGCGACAGGCGCGAGTGCCTTCGCGCTTCACCGCCGACGAAGCGACGCATGAAGCCCTGGCGCTCGCTGGCAGCGCCCGTTTTCTCGCCGACGTGCGTCAGATCGACCTCATGCTGTCGGATCGGGAATGGCTGATCGGCGATCATTTCACCGCGGCCGACGGCTATGCTCTGGTGTTCTGGGCCTGGGCAGTCGCCGATGGGCAGCCGGTGGATACCCTGCCGAACTACTACGCCCATGCAGCCCGGGTCATGGCCCGGCCGGCGGTGCAGCGCGCGCTGGCTCGCGAGCGTCACCCGCTGCTGGACCTCTAAGCTTCGGCTTTCGGCCCGACCACATTCCTCAGTGAGCCGATGCCCTCGATCGTGGTTTCCATCAGTTCGCCGGGATGGAGATACTTGCCAGTCCCCTGCCCTACCCCTTCCGGCGAGCCGGTGAACAATATGTCGCCGCAATCGAAGCTGGTGCGTGCGTCAATGAACCGAATGAGGGCGTCGATGCCCCAGGTCATGTCGCCGCTCGATGCCGACTGACGAACATCGCCGTCTACGGTCAGCGTCATCGCGAGCGCCGGCGAGCCGGCCGGAAATTCGTCGCGAGTGACGATCCAGGGGCCGACCGGGGTTGTGTCGTCCTGGCTCTTCGCGGCAAGCAGATCCATGCCCACCCCCTTGGGTCCGCTGCGCTGCAGATCGCGCGAGCTCACATCGTTGCCGATCGTATAACCGAGCACGCTCGACAAAGGATCGTCCCGGTCGACTCTCTCGGCGCCAATGACCGCGACCAGCTCGACTTCGTGGTCGAGCTCATCGGTCAGCGGCGGGTAGCGGATCGGATCATAAGGCCCGATCAGCGCGCGATAAGCCTTCAGGAAGGCAAAGGGCTGCAATGGCGGAGCGACTCCGAACTCGACCAGATGCTTGGTATAATTGACGCCCGCGATCATCACCCTCGCATTGCGCTCGATCGGCGCGAGCAGATGCACCGAGTCGAGCGGCAGCGTCTCGCCGGTGAAGGTCAAGGCGACCTCGCCTTCGCCCCGGGTCAGCGCGGGCGCCCATTCGGCGAAGGCGCCCTGGATAGGACGGATCGACGACCCGTCGCTATCGACGACGCCCCAGAAGGGTGCGCCGCCATTCTCGGCCCTGGCAATCCGCATCAGGCGGCGACCAGAGTCCGCGCCCGGCCGATCTTCGCTGGGTCGAGGTGGAGCAAGTCGAGCGCGTTCTTGTAGCGGATCTTCTGAAGATCCTCGTCGGAAATGCGCAGCCCTTCAGTCAGATCGTGCCGCACCGCATCGCTGCCGCCGAAATTCGAGCCGTAGAGCAAACGGTCGGCGCCGATCAGGTCGAGGATCGCCTGGCGCATGATCTTCTCGTGCAGCTCGAGGTCGAAATAGAAATTCGGCAGATAGTCGACCAGCGCTTTCTTGTTGTGAGTCGTGTCGAGATTCTTGTTGCACTGGTCGAGGCGGCCGAGCTGCCACGGCACATAGCCGCCACCGTGCGTGATATAGACCTTGAGATCGGGGAAGCGATCGAAGACGCCGCCATTGACCATGTACCAGAAGCAGCGAGTCTCGTCATATTGCATGCCGACGATCGCGGTCGTTTCGTACTTGTCGTCATTGGCCTTGTCGCCCCAGGACACGGACTGATTATAGCCGTGGACGAACATCGGCAGATCGAGGTCGCACAAAGCCCGCCAGATCGGGTCCATCGCCGGATCGTCGAACTCGAGGCCGCCGAAATTCGCGCCGCCGGCGCTGAGCCCGAGGAAACCATGCTCCTTGACCGCACGACGTAGCTCCTTGGCGCCCTCCTCGGGCACGTTGAGCGGGGCGTGGGCCCAGGCAAAAAGCCGTCCATCGCCGCCGGCGCAATATTCGGCCAGCGTGTCGTTGACCTTGCGGGCAAAGGGAACGCCGAATTCTGGCTCCGCCCAATACATGTAGATGTGCGAGGGCACCGACAGGACCTGAGCGTCCTGGCCGGCGGCATCCATCTTGCCGAGCCGGTTCTGCGGATTGCTCCAGCTCTCGAAATACTCCTCGAGCGACGGTGCCTTGCCGGCGCGAACGGCGGCCTTGCGTTCGGGTGAGCCGAGGGTGAGGATCCAGTGGCCGACCCGCAGCCGGATGTCGCCATCGTCGCCCTTCTCGAAGAACGGCCCCCAATGCGGATGCTGGTTGTAATAGCCGGGCAATGGGGCGTGGGCGTGCAGGTCGATCAGCATAAAGACAATCCTCTCTGGAATCCCTGGCGACCCGACTCGCTCACGCGCAGCAACGCCGCGCCGCCTCTCCTCGAGAGAGGCTGCGCCATCGCGCTTTCCGAGTCAATATCGCTGCTTTTGTTCAACATGTGTCAGAACCGGTACGTCGCGCTTACGCCGTAGGTGCGTGGCGCTCCGATCACGATCGAATTGTAATTGGCCCCGTAGAAGGAGCCTGAGCGTCCGGCGAAATATTCGTTGGTGAGATTCTTGCCGTAGACCGCCAGGGTCAGCGGCACGGCCTTGAAATCGAACGAAAGCTGCGCGTTCAGGAGCCCGTAGCCCTGCTGGGTTACCGACGCGATCTGGAAGGCCGTGTAGGGCAGGGTTCCGGTGGCGGTGACCCGGGCGGTGTTGAGGAAGAACACTTTCGACTGATGATTGTAGTCGGCGTGAAGCGTGACCTTGCCAGCGCCTTCGATCGCGATCGGCAGGTCGGCGCCGAGGTTGAAGGTCCTGTGGGCTACGGTCGGGACATCGGAGCCGACGAACGGGCCCTTGGTGAATTTCGGGTGGATTAGCCCGAGGGATCCGTTGAGCCGCAGCTTGCCGATCAATGCGGTCGCCTCGAACTCTCCGCCGTAAATCTCGGCCTCTCCCGCGTTGAGCGTGGTGATCACTACCGGGCTCGCCTGAAGGACCGCATTCTGCTGGATGTTCGAATATTTCGAATAATAGCCCGAGGCTCCGAGACGCAGATGATTGTCTAACAGGGACAGTTTTGCGCCCGCTTCCCAGCTTCCGACCTCCTCCTCGCGAAACGGCCTGAAAAAGGCGGCGGTAGTGCCACTCGCCTGCTGGAACCCGCCCGAGCGGAATCCCCGCGAATATTTAGCATAGAGCAGTCCGCCCTCCATGAGCCGGTAGTCCAAGCCAACGGTGAAGGGGACGTAGTTGAAGCTGATGTTGGGCGGCCGGTACAAGCATCCGCCCGGAGGGGCTTGATTGAGGCCGATCGCGGTGAACGGACAGGCGGCTGGGGTGATCGCCGACGCCGGCGCCTCCGCGACCGTTGCATAGGCAGCCGCGACCGCGAAGCGGGCGGGCGTATAGACCATCCTTCGCTCGTCGCGCACTAGGCGGACGCCGCCGGTGAGCCGCAGCCGGGGTAGGACTTCGTAGGTGAGCTGGGCGAATGCGCTCATCGACTCGTTGGTCGGATTGATTGAATTGTCCTGGATCACCGTTCCGACGCGCGAGATCGGCGAATTGTGGATGTTTTCCTGGAAATAATAGCCGCCGACGACCCAATCGAGCTTTCCACCCAAGGCCTTGCCGAGCAGCTGGACTTCCTGGGTGATCTGATGGCCGCGCAGGATGAAGGTGCGCACATCGGCATTGGGGATCGGGGTCGCATCTTGGTCGGAAGCACCTTCGAAGTCGATATTCCGATAGGCCGTGATCGACTTGAATGTAGCGAAGCCGAGCGAGGCTGTGATCGTGCCGGTCCCGTCATAAACCTTGGAGTGATTGAGCGGATTGATCCCGGCCTGACTTATTCGCGATTTCGGGGCCGCAACGAAGGGACCAAGGTTGGCTGGCGATAATCCGGCCTGGTAATATTCCAGAACCCACAGGGGCTGGTGATTGCTGCCGTCATAATAGTCGAAGCTGAGGTCGACACGCAGATCCGGGGTCACATCCGCGCGCAAGCTGCCGCGGAAGAAGTCGTCGTTCTGGTCGGCGACCGGGCTCTTGAGCCCCGGATTATACCCGTAGCCGTCATGCTGAGCGTGCGAGTAGACCATCCGCGCCGCCAGCCGATCGTCGACGATAGGGACATTGATGATTCCGGTCAGCGACCTGGCGTCGTAATTGCCGTAGCCGATCTTTAGCGAACCGCCGAAATCGTAACTGGGCTTGTTGGTGGTGAGGTTGAGCGCGCCGGCTATGGTGTTGCGCCCGAACAAGGTGCCTTGCGGTCCGCGCAACACCTCCGCCGAGCCGAGGTCGACCAACGCGAAATTGCTGCCCTCGGGCCGGGCGTAATAGACTCCGTCGACATAGATTCCGACGGCCTGGTCCACATTTGGCAGCACTCCGCCCGGTGCGACGCCGCGTATGGCGAGAATGAGGTCGTTATTCCCGTAGGGAGTCGCCGTGAAGGTTACTGCCGGAACGTTCGCGGCGAGCGAATTCACGTCCACGATCTGCCGCCGCTCGATCTCGGCGGTGCCGAATGCGGTCACTGCGATGGGGACGTCCTGCAGGCGCTCCTCGCGGCGCTGCGCGGTGACGACGATGTCCTGGAGGCCCTTCGCCTCCTCCTCCGCCGCGGCAGAGGGCGTCACCGGCGCGGGTGCGGCTGTCTGGGCAAGCGCCGCGCTCAACGGCAAGCATGAAGCGACTGCCCCGATCAGGGCAACCCGGTACGATCTTGACATGAGCGACATCCTCTACTGGTTCGTCTGGCAAGACGGACACTTCGAACGGCGCCCCTTGGATAAGCTGTAGTCGCGAATCCGATCTGCATCAAGAATTTTGTTCGCAACTGAGAATAAACGCGCTAACAAGGGTCGAGGCCGCGCAAGAGCCGGGAGAGGAAGGCCAATGGCACGAATGGAGGAGTCGGACGCTTCCGAAACGGACAGCCTGCCAGCAACCGACTTCCCGCCAGCATGGCGCGCCTGGTCGGTGATCGCGATCCTCTGGCTGGTCACCCTCTTCTCCCAGCTCGACCGCCAGCTCCCCGCCCTTCTGGTCAAGCCGCTCAAGGCGCAGTTCGAACTCAGCGACACCCAGTTCAGCCTCTTGCAAGGCTATGGCTTCGCCTTGGCCTACACTTTGATGGGCCTTCCCTTCGGCCGGCTGGTCGATCGCACCAATCGGCGCAACCTCATCCTGTTCGGCATATTGGTATGGAGCGCGATGACCATTCTCGCCGGTTTCGCGAGCAGCTACGGCGCGCTGATGCTGGCCCGGGTCGGGGTCGGCATCGGCGAAGCGGTTCTGGCGCCGGCTGCCTATTCGATCATCGCCGACTATATCGCGCCGAGCCGGCGCGGGCGTGCGCTCGGCGCTTATTATGTCTCGCTTGCGATCGGATCGGGGGCGTCGCTGTTCCTCGGCGGCCTGATCCTCGGCGCACTGCCGCCGGAAGGCCTGATGATCGGCGGCACCCAGCTTGCGCCCTGGCAGCTGAGCTTCATCGCCGCCGGCGCACCGGGAGTCCTGCTGGCACTGCTGGTGCTGCTCGTCCGCGAGCCGGTCAGGCGCGAGGTCGAAGGCGTTCCGGCCGCTTCGATTGGCGACTTCCTGCGCTATCTGCGAGCCCACGCCTCGACCTTCTCGCGCCTGCTCACCTATCCCGCGGTGATCGCCGCTATCGGCTATGGCATGCTCGCCTGGGCGCCCGCCCTGTTCCAGCGCAAATATGGGCTTCCGATCACCCGGGTCGGGGTCACGCTCGGACTGCTCGTCGCGATCGGCGGACTTTCCGGCACCCTGCTCAGCGGATTTCTCAGCGATCGCTGGACTGCCGCAGGCAAGCCGGCGGCGCGATTCAGGGTGACTCTGGTCGCCTGGGCGATCGTGCTTCCGACCGCCGTCGCCTGGCCGCTGATGCCCAATGCGACGCTCGCCTTCATCCTCCTGACCTTCACGGTCGGCGGCTTCGCCGTCGGCCAGGCCGCAGCGCCGGCCGCCATCCAGCAGGTATTTCCGAACACGATGCGCGGCCAGGCGGTGGCGTTGTATCTGCTGTTAGCAGGCCTCGTCGGGATCGGCCTCGGGCCGATGCTGATCGCCCTGGTGACGGACCTTATGTTCGGCAATGACGCTAAGATCGGGCTGTCGATTGCCGTCATCACCGTTCCGCTGAGCCTGCTCGGGCTTTGGCTCACCTCGTCGGGCCTGAAACCCTATGAGCGGACCTTAGCGTCGCTGCGGCGCGAGGCTGCCCAGCCATGAATTCAGGCCAGTTGCCTCACCATCTTCATCAGCCTGCTCGCCAGTCCCTCGCCGCCATGCGGCACCGGCACCAGCACATGGCTGATCAGGAAACGCATGATCAACTCCGCGAGCATGTCATGGTCGAGCGGCCGGCCGAGCTCTGCGGACCAATGGTCGAAAACCGGCCCGAGCGCATCGCGCGCCTTGCCGACGCCATCGCCGAAACTGCGCCGGAAATAGCCGAGCGCGAATTCGGGTTCGGCCTCGAGGAAGCTGCGCGCCTGCTCCGAATCGAGATAGGTGCCGAAAAAGCCAAGAAAGGCCTCGAGCCGCGCCTCCGCATCCTGATGGGGATCGATCGCCGCCTTGAGCGACGCATCGAAGCGGCTGCGCATATATTCCGTATAGGCGTCGAGCAGCGCCGCCTTGGACGAGAAATAGCGGTACAATGTGCCCCGCGCGACCCCCGCCTCGATCGCGATATCCTGGATCGACATGCCCTCGAGGCCGACGCGGTGCATCACTCGCGTGGTTGCCTCGAAGATGCGATCCTTGGTGGCGACCGCACGCGGATCGGGTCGGCGCGCCGGACGCGCCGGCGGGCGCAGCCGGATCCCAACCTGCTCCATCGAAGCCCGTTTCGCCAACGCTGCCATGCCAGTCCGCTCTTTCCCACTTGCCCGCTTGTCGCCGGGCCTATTGCTATCCTGCGCAATGGGCGCCGTCCATGGTCGCCACCGCCGCGGCTGCCGCTTCCGGCCAGCCCCAACATCAACTCGTGAGGAGACGTCATGGATTCCACTGATCGCTGGGGCACCGGGCGACGCGATACCGTCATCGCCGCCCTGCAGCGCGCCGTGGCCGCGCATCCCGACCGGATCATGCTCGATTTCGGCGGAAAGACCTTCACCTATAGTGAGATCGATCGGCTCTCGACCGCCTTCGGCCATGCCCTGGTCGAGCTCGGCGTCGGCGCCGGCGACACCGTTCTTTCGATGCTCGACAACAATGTCGACGCGGTCGTCTGCTGGCTGGCCGCGAACAAGCTGCGTGCGGTCAGCGTGCCGATCAACACTGCGCTTCGCGGCGAGTTTCTGCGCCACCAGATCGGGGATTCAGGCGCTGGGGTCGTCATCGCCGAAGCCGATTACGCGCCGCGAATCGCCGCCGTCGCCGCGGAATTGCCGGAGATGCGCATACTGCTGCATCGCGGCGCGCTCGGCGAGGCGCTGGACATGTCCTGCCCAGTAGCGCCGCTCGATTCGCACCGCGGCGCTGGAACGGACGTATTCGAAGCCCAGCCCGACCCGGCCGACCTTGCGATGCTCGTCTATACCTCGGGCACGACCGGCCCCTCCAAAGGCTGCATGATTCCGTATAATTACATGTGCAACCTCGCCCGCCTGCAGCTGCGCGCGGGGCCGGCCAATGCGGACGATGTGACATTCACCCCCCTTCCCCTGTTCCACCTCAACGCGGTCTGCGTCGGAGTGGTGGCGACGATCCTCACCGGCTCCCGCCTCGCGGTCGCCCCGCGTTTCTCGGTCTCGGGTTTCTGGCCCGAAGTCGAGAGATCCGGAGCGACCATCGCCTCGATCCTTGGCGGGATGGGGGCGCTGCTCGCCCAGGCCGGGGACAGCGAGGAAGCGAAGAGATGTTTCGGGCAGATCCATACCGTCCGCGGCAATCCGTTCA
>JAQGLD010000480.1 GCA_028293055.1 Alphaproteobacteria bacterium | reverse complement strand
CGGTCCTGCGCTCGGCCAGCGCGATCCGCGCCTCGGCGCGGAGCTGGCCGATCTCGTAGAGCGAACGCGCCGAATTCATCCCCTGCCGCGCGTCCGGCGCAGTCGCCGCGATCAGCCGCCCGGCCTGCGCCGCCATCGCCTTCGCCTCGTCCGGCTTGCCGGTGGCGGCGAGCGCATTGGCCTGGCCCTGCAGCCAGGCGATGGTGAGGCCGGCCAGCTTCGGGTTGGGTGCCTTCTCCTTGAGCAGATCCGCCCACAGGCCGAAGCGGATCATCGAATCGTAGACATAGCCGACCGACCAATCGAGGCCCGGCATGGTCAGCAGCATCGCCTCGGGCGCGGCCGCCATCACCTTTCGGGTCGCCTCGACCGATTCCTCGCGCCGGCCCTCCATCGCCGCCGAATAAGCGAGGAACTGGAAATTGTGGATCAGGTACATCGGGTAATAATCGGGCGGAGCGGTCTCGCCGAGATAGGCAAGGTCGGCGGCGGCGCCCTTGCGGTTGGCCTCGGCGGCCTCCTCGTAGCGGCCGACCCGTTGCAGGATATGGGCCGGCATATGCTCGAGATGCCCGGCTGCGGGCATCATCCCGGTGAGCAGCTCGGCCGAATGGAGCGCGCGCTCGGGATGGGGCGAGGCCTCGACCGCGTGGATCCAATAATGGTTGGCGCCGGGATGGGTCGGGTCCTTGGCCAGAACACGCTGAAGCGCCGCAAGAATATCGGGAGTGCCGGGTCCCGGCGTGCCGTCGGGCTTCCACAATTTCCACGGATTGGTGTTCATCAGGGCTTCGGCGTAGAGCGTCTGGACATCCATGTCGGCGGGGAATCGGTCGGCGACCTGTCTCATCGCCGCGACATAGGCCGCGAGCACCGGGCGGCTGGTCGAAGGATCGATCGGTCTCGGCCCGGAATAGCGTTTCCCGACCGCCTCGATCAGCGCCTGCTCGACCGGACTCGCCTTCGCGGCAGCGATCCGCCCTTTCTCGTAGGCCTCCCAGCCGACCTGGGCGCGGGCCTCGGCCATCATCGGCATATTGTAGTTCGGCCCGAGGGTGAGCGCGACGCCCCAATAGCAGGCGGCACAGGTCGGATCGATCTCGGCCGCCTTGGCGAAGGACCGGGTCGCCTCGTCATGGTTGAACGCCCAGATGAAGCGCATCCCCTGGTCGAAATAGGCCTGCGCCTCGGGCGACCGGGTCGTGACCTGGCGGTGGAAATTGCCGAGGCCCGGAAAGATCCGCGCCCCCTTCGCCCAGCCCGCGAGGCTCGCGGGCACTCCGGGCATCGGCGCCGCCTCCGCCGCCGGGGCCTGATGGTCGTGCTGCACGGGCTGCGCGGCGGCTGGTGCTGCGAGCGCGAGCGCCGCGGTGACGGCGAGATATCGGATCGAAGCCATGTTGCATCCCCCAATGCTGCGGCGCGGAAGCTACGCTTCCTCAGGCGCGCGCTCAAGTGCGGGAGGGGGTTGGGCGGGGGGAGAGCCCCGTCCAGAGCCGAGGGCGGCTCATATGGATCTTTTCCGTCACCCTGAACTCGTTTCAGGGTCCAGCTGGTCGCGCGTCGAGCGGTGGAGGACTGGATGCTGAAACGAGTTCAGCATGACGAGCAAATGCGTTCACCCCTGCCTAAGGAAATGCAGGAGGGGAATTCCTCCCATTGCCACGAACCGCCAACCATCGCAGGTTCGCGCCGCCATTTGCCGGGGAGTCCCACATGAAGAAAACTACGTTCGCCGCCGCCGCCTTCCTCGTCGCCGGCACCGCCACGATCGCAGCGACTCCGGCGCAGCAGAAGGCGAACGAAGCCGCGTTCGACGCCTCGGTCAGCGCCGACGACCAATTGGGCTGGCTGAAGACAATGTCCTCCGCGCCCAACCAGGTCGGCTCCCCGCACGACCGCGAGAATGCCGAGTTCCTCCTCGCCCGCTACCGCGAGTTCGGCTGGGACGCGCATATCGAGACCTTCCAGATACTCTACCCGACCCCGATCTCCACCCTCGTCGAAATGGTGACTCCGCAGCATGTCGTGCTCGGCGGGCAGGAGCCTCCGGTGCCCGGCGACGCGACCTCGTCCAACACCGCCGGAGCGCTTCCGCCCTATGTCGCCTATCAGGGCGACGGCGATGTCACCGCGCCCTTGGTCTATGTGAATTACGGAATGCCCGACGATTATGACGCGCTCGCCCGGCTCGGGGTCGATGTGAAGGGCAAGATCGTCATTGCCCGCTACGGAGTCGGCTGGCGCGGGCTCAAGCCCAAGCTCGCCCAGGAACATGGCGCCGCGGGCTGCATCATCTTTTCGGACCCGGAGGATGACGGCTATCATGACGGCGATGCCTATCCCAAAGGCGGGGCGCGGCCGCCGCAGGGTGTGCAGCGCGGCTCGGTGCTCGACATGCCGATCACTCCGGGCGATCCGCTCACTCCCGGCATCGGCGCCACCGCGGACGCGAAGCGGCTGACCCGCGCGACCGCTCCGACCATTCTCAAGATCCCGGTGCTTCCCATGTCCTATGGCGACGCCGCGAAATTGCTCGCCGGCCTCGACGGGCCGATCGCGCCGCGCACCTGGCAGGGCGGCCTGCCGTTCACCTACCATGCCGGCGGCGGCCGCGCGGTGAAGGTCCACCTCGCGGTGAGGTCCGACTGGTCGCTGAAGCCGATCCACGACGTGATCGCGATGCTCCCCGGAGTGCAGGCGGATCAATGGGTGATCCGCGGCAATCATCACGACGCCTGGGTGTTCGGCGCCAACGATCCGCTGTCGGGCAATGTCGCGATGCTGTCCGAGGCCAAGGCGCTCGGCAACCTGTGGAAGCAGGGCTGGCGGCCGCAGCGCACCATCGTCTATGCGAGCTGGGACGGGGAGGAGCCAGGCCTGCTCGGCTCGACCGAATGGGCCGAGGCCCATGCCGACGAGATCAGGCGCAAGGGCGTGATCTACATCAACTCCGACACCAACGGCCGCGGCTCGCTCGACGCTGCCGGCTCGCACGACTGGCAGCATCTGGTCAATTCGGTCGCCGCCGATGTCATCGACCCGGAGACCGGGGCGAGCGCCGCCGCCCGCGCCCGCGCCAAATTGCTCGAGCGCGCCTATCAGGGCCGCCTCGCCCGCGACGACCCGCAATACATTGCCGCGGAGGCTGGGGCCGATCTGCCGCTCGCGGCGCTCGGCTCGGGCTCGGATTACACCGCCTTCCTCCAGCATCTCGGCCTGCCGGCGCTCAACCTCGGCTATGGCGGCGAGGACGAGAGCGGCGGGGTCTATCATTCCGCCTATGACAGCTTCGACCACGAGACCCGGTTCGACGATCCGGGCCAGAAATATGGCGCCGCTCTGTCGAAGACGGTCGGCCGGATCGTCCTGCGCATCGCCGATTCCGACACCCCGCCGCAGCGCTTCGGCGATTTCGCCGCCGCGGTCGGCCGTTATCTGGGCGAGATAATCAAGCTCGCCGACTCAAGGCGCGAGGGCGACCGGCTGCGTGAGAAGATGATCCGCGAGGATGCCTTCCGTATCGCCAGCGACCCGCTCCACCCAATGCTCCCGCCCCCGGCCGTTATGCGCACCCCGCATGTCGAGCTGGCAGTGCTCGAGGATTCGGTCGACCGCCTCAAGGCAAGCGCCGCCGGCTACGATGCGGCCTATGCCGACCGCTCGTCGAGCCTGACCCCCGCTCAGCGCGCCCGGCTCAATGCGATGCTGCGCGACATCGACCAGTTGCTGATGAACCCGGCGGGCCTCCCGTTCCGGCCCTGGTTCCAGAACATGGTCTATGCCCCCGGCCGATTCACCGGCTACGGCGCCAAGACCCTGCCCGGAGTGCGCGAGGCGGTAGAGGAACGCCGCTTCGCCGACGCGATCGCCTTCGCGAAAACCATTGCCGCGGCGCTCGATGCCTATTCGGATCGGCTCGATGCGGCGAAGGCGTTGGTGGAGGGGAAGTAGCTAACACCAGAGAAACTTCTCCCCCCTTGTGGGGGAGACTGAGACGGGGTGCGCGGCTTCGCCGTGCGCGGGCCGAAGGCCCGCACCCCCTCCCCAGCCCTCCCCACAAGGGGGAGGGAGGGAATGTCGCGGCGAAGTGCCGCGGCGTCAGCGGTAGTTGAACAGCCAGGGCTTGGGTTTGCCGGTCG
>JAQGLD010000476.1 GCA_028293055.1 Alphaproteobacteria bacterium | reverse complement strand
GGCGACGACAGCACCAGCGTCGAGATTCCCGGCCTCGATCACGGCGCCGCTGGCGGCGGCGATCGTCGAGGTGATGACGGGGCTGTCATTGGTGCCAGCGATGGTGACGGTGACGAGCTGGGTCGCGATCGCGCCCTTGTCGTCGGTGACGGTGGCGAGGAAGCTCTCGGTCCGGCTCTCGCCCTCGGCGAGCTGGTCGGCGGCCCCGCCCGTTCCGTTGGCGAGCGTGTAGGTCCACTTGCCGGTAAGCGAGTCGATCGCGAAGGCGCCATAGGTTCCGGCGGCATTGCCGCTCCAGGCTGCAGCGGCGCCATGGTCCACGTCGCTCGAGGCAAGCTGACCGGTGGCGCAGGGCGTTCCGGCGACGATTTGACCCCCGTCGAGATTGCCGGCTTCGGTCGCGGCGCCGAGCGCAGCGGCGACGGTCGAGGTGATCACCGGGCTGTCGTTGCTGCCGGTGATGGTGACCGTGACCGTCTGGGTCGCAATCGCGCCCTTGTCGTCGGTGACCGTGGCAAGGAATGTCTCGGTGCGGCTCTCGCCCTCGGCCAGATGGTCGGCCGCGCCGCTCGTGCTGTTGTCGAGCGTGTAGGTCCATTTGCCGGTCGCGGCGTCGATGGCGAAGGCGCCATAAGCGCCGGCGGCATTGCCGGTCCAGGTCGCGGTGGCGCCGTGATCGACGTCGGCGGACGCCAGCGCGCCGGTCGCGCAAGGAGTGCCGGCGACGATAGCGCCATTGTCGAGATTGCCCGCCTCGGTCACCGCGCCGGCTGCCGCGGCGGCGCTCGACGTGATTACAGGGCTGTCGTTGGTGCCGGTGACATTGATCGTGACGATCTGGGTCGCAATCGCACCCTTGTCGTCGGTCACGGTGGCGAGGAAGGTCTCGGTCCGGCTCTCGCCCTCGGCTAGCTGGTCGGCGGCGCCGCCCATTCCATTGTTGAGCGTGTAGGTCCATTTGCCGGTCGTCGCGTCGATCGCGAACGCGCCGTAGGTACCGGCGGCGGTGCCGCTCCAGGTCGCGGTCGCATTGTGATCTACGTCAGTGGAGGTCAGGGTGCCAGTGGCGCTCGGAGTCCCGGCGACTGCCGTGCCGTTGTCGAGATTGCCGGCCTCGGCGACCGCGCCGATGGCGGCCGCCGCGGGCGAGGTGATGACGGGCTCGTCGTTGGTGCCGGTGATGACGAAGGTGATCGGACGGGTCGCGCTGCCGCCGTCATTGTCGGTGACGGTCACTGCATAGGTCAGGGTCAGGGTCTCGCCGGCGGCGAGGAAGTCGATGAGCTTGTCGGCCAGAGAGAAGGCCGCCTTGACCGAGCCTGTGCCGGTACCAGTGGAATCGACTTTGGTCATCGACAGCGCGCCGCCGAGTGCGGCGGTGAGATTGGCGGGAAGGGCGGCGCCGCCCGACCAGGCGCTCGACGCAAGCGCGGTGGTCACGACATGGGTGTTGGTCAGATCGACATCGGTGAAGCCGAGCGTGGCCGACGAAGTGTCGACGCCGGCACCGCCGGTGACTCCCGCCATCTCGGTCAAAGCGTGGAGAGCCGTAGTATCCGCAGCCAGCACCGGCGCGTCATTGGCGCCAGTGATTGTTACCGTCACGGTCGCGGTCGAGACATCGCCATCCGCGTCGGTCACCTTGTAGGTGAAGGTGTCGGTCGCGGTTTGGCCCTTGGCGAGATATTGGTAATAATTGGGATCCGGAGTGTAGATCAGTTTCGCCTGGGCGGCGGCGGCCGGGTCGGTCAGCGCCGGCTGGCCCGCAGCCCAGGTGACGAGTCCATGCGCTGCCTGGGTGAAAGTGATCGACTTCACCAGATCGGGAACGCTGTCGTTGGCGAGCACGTCGAAGGCGATGCTCGCCGAATCCTCGCTGGCGATGATCGAGTCGGCCTTGAGGGTCACGGCCTGGTCGCTGAGGTCCATGACCTTGCCGTCGACGACGATCTCGAGCTTCTCGAAATCCGACACATGGAGGCCGAAGGCGATGAACTGGAAATCGCCCTTGCCGTCACTGTCGCAATCGTTCCAGCCGCCATTGTGGGAATTGCCCGCGAGGAAGAGCTTCACCCGCAGCAGGTCGAACTGAAAGAAAGGGTTCATCCACTCGTCGCGAGTCATCACCAGGCGAAGCGTGTCGATTCCGGAGCCGCCCTCGTAATCGTCATGCGACTGCAAGCCATTCTGGCCGACGACATAGATCATGGTGTCGTTGCCGGACCCTGCATCGACATTGTCGCTGCCGGCACCGCCATCGATCACGTCGTCGCCCGAGTCTCCGCTGATGTCGTCATCACCAGTGCCGCCATCGATGATGTCGTTGCCGGAGGCCCCGTTGATGTCGTCATTGCCGTCGCCGCCTGCGATCGTGTCGTCGCCCGAGCCGCCGTCGAGATTGTCCGAACCCGCACCGCCGTTGATCACATCATTGCCGGCGCCGCCGCTGATATGGTCGTTGCCGGACCCGCCGTTGAGGATGTCGTTCTTGGAACCGCCGTTCAGATTGACGCCGTTCGTTGCGCTCGTGCCGGACATGATTTTGCTCCCCCGCGCCGGACGAGCGGATGCACTCGGGCGCATGAGCGCCCGTTATGCACGGCCGTCGACGATGATTGTCTTGAACCCCCCGCGACCGAATTTGGTCGACTAGATGCTGATTAACGAGGCATTTAGGTTTGTCCAGTGATTATCTCAGTCAATGTTCCTGGGTAACGATCTGAATTTTAGTCTTATCCGTACGGTGTTCCTCGAAATTGTACGGGTGTCCAGATTACCGCTCCAGGCGCATGACATGCTGATACATACGTTCAAGCGGTGTCTCGATTCAGGACGGCGCGAAGCGGCGAGGGTGCGCTGACAGGCGTCCTCGTCGATTCGTCCGTCGTGCCCGATGCCGAGCCCTCCGGCCTGTCGTTTGTGCGAGTTCGCTGCCTCGCCCATCCAGTGCGAACGACGACGAATCGATATCGAAGCGAGTGGCGATTTTGCGGGCTGTGCCTGACGGCTGGTATCTCAGCGCGGCAGGCGCTGGAATATCAGCGGCGGATGCGCGCGCAGGGCGACCGGGTCATGCTCGACGTGGGGGCCAGGCTTCCACGCTCTAGAATTTGGTCCCCAGCCTGAGACCGATCGTCCTTGGCGCATAGGGGACGACATAGACTCGGGTGCAGACGCTGCACTCTGAATAGCGAGTGAGCTCGGCACGCTCGTCGAACGCATTCTCGAAGAACAATTCGGCGGTGATCTTGCGCCATTCCATGCCAAGCGAGAAGTCGAACATCGTATAGGCCTTGAGCCGGCCGAGCAAAGCGGCCTCGTCGGTCCGCAGGTCCGCGGTCGACGAGCCTTGATGGGTGACGATCGTTTGAAGGTGGCCGGTCCCTCCACCGACCGGGAATTCGTAGCGCCCGGTGCCGCTTGCCTTGAACTGCGGGGTGACAGGAAGCCGCGTGCCTTTGGGCGCGGAGATATCGGGTCCAGTGCAGCTGAAGGTCGGGTCATCGGTCTTGCAGGTCTTCTGGCGGGTCTTCGCGTCGGTGTAGGCAGCGCTTCCATTCAGGGTGAGGCCGGTGGCCGGCCGCCAGAAGACATCGAGCTCGGCCCCCTTGATCCGGGCGTCCGGGCCGTTGTGGATCTCGGTGAAGCTGTTCTGTCCGAGGAAGGAATATTGGAAGCTCTTCCAGTCCTGCAGGTAGACTGCTCCATTGACGCGGAGCTTTCCCCAACTCGTCTTTAAGCCGAGTTCGTAATTGGTCAGCGTGTCCTCGGCATAAGGCGGCAAGGTGCTGCGCCGGTTGATACCGCCGGGGCGGAAACCCTTCGACCAGGTCGCGTAGACCATATGGTCGGGAGTGATTTTCCAGGTGAGGTTGACGCGATGAGTGAAGCCGTCGCCGGTCGTCGACTTGGGCACGACCTTGCCGTCCTTGGACGTGCCGAGATTGGTGCAGGGGGAGCCCGGAACAGCCGCCGGCAGCAGGGTGCCGGTGAGATTGTCGCGGAGCTGCGCGCCTGTGCTGGTGAAGCAGGCGATGTAGCCGGTGCGAGAGCTTGCCCCGGCATTGAACGGTTGGCCGGTGAATCCGCCGGCGGGATTGCGTCCATAGCCGAAGAACCCGATCAGCGAATTGTCGTATTTGTAGGCACGGATGCCGCCGGTCAGCGCCACGGTCGACGTGACATCGAACGTCGCTTCTCCGAAGGCGGCATAATCACGATCGACGCGATCCTGCTGGGTAAGCCAGAGAGTTCCCGGGAAGCCATTGACCGAAACCTGGGAGCCGAGGCCGGTGACCTGATAATCCTGGTGGATGCGGTGGGTCTGGCGCTGGTAGAAGAGTCCCGCGACGATCCGGAATCGGGAAGCCGATGGTGAGGCGAGCCGCAGCTCGTGGCTCATCTTGGTGAAATGGTCGCGGCCGACGATGTGATGCAACGGCAGGATATGATTTCCGGCATTGTCGAGATAATAGAAATTGTTCGCGACCCCTCCGCTACCCGAATAGAGGCTGTCATACGCCTCCGCATAATCGGTATAGTCGTTGGTGCTATGGATCTGCCGATCGAGATAGGCGCCGGCATAGGTCACGTCCCAATTGCTGATCTTGCCCTCGATGGTGAGGGCCGCCTGACCGTAGCGGTCGTGGAACCGGTCGGGATAGAAATGCTGGACCTGAAGGTCTCCGACCGAGGGCTCGAAACCAAACGTGCCGCGGCTCTTCTGGTCCTGTCCGAACAGCGAAGCGGTCGCGGTCCAGTTGTCGGTGAGGTCGATGCCGAGCGCGGCACGCGCGCCGGCCACGTCGATATCGTTGAAGTTCTTCTTCACCAGTCCCGAATTGTTGACCGAGAGTCCGCCGGGCTGCGGCAGGAAGGATCGCGCGCCCGGCACATTGTCGATGAACCCGGCGTCATGCTGGTACCAGCCGACGACCCGCAACGCGGCGCGCTCGCTGAGCGGGAGGTTGAAGAAGCCCTCGATCTTGCCTCCCTGACCGCCATGATCGACGCTGTTGCCCTCGACATCGAGCCCGCCATAGCTTCCGGTCTTGTCGGGCTTGTTGGTGATGATCCGGATCGTGCCAGCTTCGGAAGAGGCACCGTACAGCGTGCCCTGCGGGCCGCGCAGCACCTCGATGCGGGCGATGTCGTAGATATGGACATCCAGCGTTCCGCCGATCGTCGTCACCGGCTGCTCGTCGAGATAGACACCGACGCTGGGCAGGGAGCCCGAATGGTTGCCGTCGCCGCCGCTTGCGACGCCGCGTATGTAGACGTTGGTGCTTCCCGGCTGGGTCGTCTGGAACGAGACGGTGGGGGTCAGCTTGGTATATTCGTTGAAGTTGGAGACATTGGCCTCGTCCAGCCGCTGCGTGCCCAGCGCCTGGATGCTGATCGGCACGTCCTGGAGATTCTCCTCGCGCTTCTGGGCTGTGACGACGATCTCGTCCTCGTCGGCAGGCGCCGTGCTGGTCGTGGCGGGCCCGGTCGAGGGCTTGTCTTGCGCATAGGCGGTCCCGGCGCCGCTCAGCATGGTCGAGGCGAGCAGGCCGATCGTTGCGGACCTGAAGCTTGATGAGGGAGCGCGGCGCATTCTCTTTCCCCTGAAAGCATGGCGGCAATCCGGGAAAGTTGTTCGCAATCGCAGCAAGCGTCAAACTGATTTTGACCGCGCCAGGGAAGCATTGCTCGGCTGTTGTCTTATTGTCACGCTTGCGGCGGCGGCTCCGGATAGGAATCGAGCACGGGGCCCAGCGCGGCTTCGAGCGGACCGAGCCATTGCGCGTAAGGCCGCCACTGGCCGACTCCATCGCTGTTGAGCGGACGCCGCACCTGTTCCGAGCTTGCGGTGCGCACCGGCCGGTCATTCTCGTGGAAGGCGAGGCAGGCCGGATCGAAGGCGAGACCGAGATGGTCGAGCAGGCGGCGTATCTCCGCTCCCGGCGAATCGAGCAGATGCTCGTGGATCACGCGATGGACCCGGCCGGGCAGCACGTCGTCGAAATGGGCCATCAGCTCGACATAGTCGGCATAATAACGGCCCATATCAGCGAGCGAGTAGCTGAAACCCTGGCCGCGCGCATAATGCTGGCGGAAATTGGAGACGCAGCAGTCGAGCGGGTGCCGGCGGGCGTCGATGATCCTCGCATTGGGCAGGATCAGATGGATCAGCCCGACATGCACCCAATTGTTGGGCATCTTGTCGATGAAGAAGGGCCGGTCGGTGCGGCGCTGGATTCGGGCGCGCTCCAGATAGTCGTCGCCAAGCCGGCGCAGCGCAGCGGAATCAAGGGTGGCGAGCGAGGCCGGATAGGTTTCGCCACCCTTGCGATTGCCGAGCTCGCGGGCGATTCCCGGCATGTCCGGAAGCTCGGTAGTGCCTTCGACCAGGGGATGGCTGGCCAGTATCTGCTCGATCAGGGTCGACCCCGCCCGCGGCATGCCGAGGATGAAGATCGGGTCGGCCGCGGGCGAGCCCTGGCCGTTGCGGGCCGCGAAGAAATCGGGCGTGAACACCGCCTTGGCGCGGGCGACATGGCGGGTCACCTCGTCCGAATCATAGTCGATGCCTTGCCGCCGCAGCCGATTGGCCTCCTGATAATGGCCGAAGGCGCGCTCGGGGTCGCCGCTATCCTCGGTCGCCTTTCCGAGGGCGAAATGGAGATGGTAGAGATCGGCCGGGTCGAGCTCGCCGCCCTCGAGCGCAGCCTCCATCGCGCCGACATCCTCGGGTCCGAGCTTCGCGGTTTTGAGGTTTGCAAGGCTCCACCAGGCTTCTCCGAGCGTCGGGGCGATCGCGATCGCGCGGCGATAGGCAGCGACTCCGTCGTGGAAGCGACCGACGGTCTTGAGGACATGGCCATAGCTCATCCAGACCTTTGGCTGGTCGGGCATGCGAGCAAGCACCTGCTCGTACAGCGCGATCGCCTCCTCATAGCTGCCGAGCCGGCCGAACGCGGCAGCCCTGAGGTTCTGGTGGCCGACATTTTCGGCCTCGGAGTCGACCAGCAGGTCGAGCGCCTCGATCGCCTCGGCGGGGCGGTTCTGGCGATAGAGCGCGGTCGCCAGATTGGCGCGAGCGGCGGCGAAGTCCGGCGCCAGCGCAAGCGCCCGGCGCAGCAACGCCTCGGCATCGGCGTAGCGGCCGAGGCGACCGGCAAGCTCGGCCATCATGCGGATCGCCGCCACCGCGGTGGGATCCCGGTACAAATAGGGACGCAGGACCTGCTCGGCTGCCGGGAGGTCGTTCTCGAGCAGCGCCCGGGCTGCGCGGATCAGCTCCGGATCGCGGATCGCATCCTCCAGCGATCGCTCGAGGTCGACCCTCTCGCGCCCAGTCTCGACGGGTTGGATCGCCTGCATCACTGGCTTCCTTAGCGGGAAGCTGGGCTTTCGCGCGAGTCCGCGTCGGGTGTGCCTGCGCGGGACAGGTGAAAAACCCGCCGGGCAGCCACTTGATGCGATGGTAAAGAGCGCGTTAACCTGTGGCCATGAACCGAATGACGCCGCTCATTTCCCGTGCCGAGACCCTCCGCCCATTGGCGCCGCGTCCGGCGTATCCGGGGTTTACGGCTAGGCGTGAGGCAGAATCGGGCTGGACCGAAGATGTCCAGTTCTTCGTCACCGCCTGGCTCGGTGCCTTCCTCTTCGTGGGAACCCTGTTCAGCTAGGGTCGAAACCTGGTCGATTTCGACCTAGGCCTTGTCGTCGCAGGCGAGATGGAGCCGCCAGCTGAGCCCGGCGGCGATCGGGCTCGTCACCGCGACCAGGAGCAGCGACTCGGCTACCGAAAGCCCTTGCTGGACCAGGCCGGCGAGGATCAGGGCGGCGAGCACCATCGCCCCCGAATTGACGATATTGTTCGCTGCCACCGTGCGCGCGGTCTCCGACTTGGGCACCGTCGTGGTCAGGAAGGCGTAGAGCGGAACAACGAAGATTCCGCCGGCCACGGCTACGCCGAACAGGTCGAACATCACCCATTGGCCCTCGCGCACCAGGATGAACTCCCTGAGGTCGATCAGGCCGGCGCCATGGTCGGGCCAGTTGTGCACGTTCCAGTAGAGGTGGACGATGAACAGCCCCATCGCGATCGCCGCTGCAGGCGAATATTTCGCGAGCACGCGGCCGTCGAGCAGGCGATTGATCAGCACCGATCCGGTCGCCACTCCGATCGAGAAAATAGCGAGGAAGAGCGTCGCCACCTGCTGGTTGGCGGCGAAGACATTCTTGACCAGCGGTGGGAATTGCGCGGCGAGGATCGCGCCCTGCGCCCAGAAGAAGCTGATCGAGACGATCGCCAGGAATAATCGGGGAATATGCATCGTCGCGTTGACCAGGCGAATCGAGGCTCGAACGATGTGCCAGTCCATCTCCGGGATCGGAGCGTCGGGCTGCGGCGGGGCAGGGGGCACGGAGGATCCGCTCAGCCGCCCGAGCAGGGCAATGCCGAGCACCGCGGCGGCCGCCGAGGAGGGCGGAATCAGGCCGCCGACGATCGTGCCGCCGAGGATCGCGACATAGGTGCCCGCCTCGACCAGGCCGGTACCGCCGAGCACTTCGTCATTGTCGAGATGCTGGGGCAGGATCGCATATTTGATCGGGCCGAAAAAGCTCGAATGGACTCCCATCGCGAACAAGGCGGTGAGCATCAGCAGCACCGAATGGAGGATCAGCCCCGCGGCGCCGAAGACCATGATCGCGATCTCGGCGGTCTTGATCCAGCGGATCATGCGAGCCTTGTCGAGGGAGTCGGCAAGCTGCCCGGCCAGCGCCGAGAAGAGGAAGAAGGGAAGGATGAAGATCGCGCCGGAGATGGCGTTGAACGTCGCCTCCTTGGTCTCGTCGCTATAGATCGAATAGGTGACCAGGATCACCATCGAAGTCTTGAACAGATTGTCGTTGAAGGCACCAAGGAACTGGGTGACGAACAGCGGCAGGAAGCGCCGCCTGCGCATCAGGTGCAACGAATCGTGCACGGATCAGGCGTCCGGCTTCATGGTCTTGCCGCTGAGCATGCGACGGCGGTCATAGCCGCTTATCGTTTCAGGTCAAACGGGTAAGGGAAACGGGGTGGCGCCGCCAAAATCCCCCACTCGATTTCGGGGGTAGGATCTTCAGGAACAGAACCCATTATGCGGCGCGGAAAAATGCTCTAAGGCTGGCTGTCCGATGCTGACCCTGCCCAACATCCTCACCCTTTCGAGGATCTTCGCGGTACCGATCCTGGTGTTCCTGCTGTGGCAGCCCAGTTGGGCCGATTATGCGGTCACGTTCGGGCTCTACTGCCTGGTCGGGATCACCGACTATTTCGACGGCTATCTCGCCCGCGCCCAGGGCACGGTGTCCCGGCTCGGAATCTTCCTCGATCCGATCGCCGACAAGATCATGGTGGCGGCGGTAATCGTCATGCTGGTGTCGAGCCGCGCCCATAGCGGCGAGCCGGTGATCCACGGATTCCACATCATCCCGGCCTTGATCATCCTGCTGCGCGAGATCGCAGTGTCCGGCCTGCGCGAGTTCCTCGCCGCAATCCAGGTTTCGATCCCGGTCAGCAAGCTCGCCAAGTGGAAGACCACGCTGCAACTGGTCTCGCTCGGCGCCCTCATCCTCGGCGGTGCGCTGACCCAATGGCCGTGGGTCCATCTTGTCGGGCTCGCAAGCCTGTGGGCGGCCGCCTTCCTGACCCTGGTGACCGGTTGGGACTACCTCCGGGTCGGCCTCAAGCACATGGATTAGGCCGATGCGCGCGCTGCCGGCACCACCCTCGCGTCCTTGAGCGCCTGGGCGAGCAGCTGGAACTCCTTCTCGCGTGGGCTGCCCTTGCGCCAGACCAGAGCGATCCGCCGAAAGGCGTGATCGGACTTGAGCGGCCGCGCGACCGCTCCGCTGCCGTCCAATATCCCCGAATCGATCGCCATTTGCGGCACCATCGTCAGCCCGAGGCCGTTGCCGACCATCTGCACCAAGGTGTGGAGCGAGGTGCCGAGCATCGTCGCCTCGGCGCGAAGCTCCGGCCGGTTGCACGCGGCGAGGGCATGTTCCTTGAGGCAATGTCCATCCTCGAGGAGCAGCAATCTCTCCTCGTCGATCGCCGCTGCCGTAACCGCGGCGTCGCCCTTGGGCGCCTCGCCGGCCGGAAAGGCGACCCAGAAGCGGTCGTCGAACAGCGCGGCCTGCTCGACATCGCCGCAGCCGAACGGAAGGGCGAGCAGGACGCAATCGAGCTGGCCCCGGTGCAGCGCATCGCAAGCCGACTGGCTGGTCTCCTCGCGCAGATAGAGCTTCAGGTCGGGCCATTCGGCCCGGAGCTTGGGAAGCATCGTCGGCAGCAGGAAGGGCGCGATCGTCGGGATGACTCCCATGCGAAGCTCGCCGGAGAGCGGCTTGCCGGCGGCGCGCGCCATGTCGGCAAGCTCCTCCGCCTCGCGCAGGATGCGCCGCGCCTTCTCGGCGATGCGTTCACCGAGCGGGGTGAACCGGACGACCCGCCGGGTCCGCTCGACGAGGACCACCCCGATCAAAGTCTCGAGCTCGCGAAGCCCCGCGGAGAGCGTGGACTGGGTGACGAAGCAGGCGTCGGCCGCCTTTCCGAAATGGCCATGGTCGCGCAGCGCAACCAGATATTGGAGCTGCTTGAGAGTCGGTAGATAGGCGGTCATTGCATTGGCCTCGGATCGCGGCGGGTGAACTTGTCATCGCCTCACTCGATTAGTCCGTCTAAACTAATCAATTTGAACGATCGAAACCAGCCCCTATATGCGCTTTCAACGGGAGCCGGCGACGGCGTCCGCGACCGATTTCCCAATCCCAGGAGTATTCATCTTATGCTGACCGTCGGCGACAAATTCCCCGCCATCACTGTTCCCGTCCAGCAGGGCAGCGCCTTGCCCGCAGGCGAAACCCTCAACCTCGCCGAGACCGAAGGCAAGTGGAAGATCGTCTTCTTCTGGCCGAAGGATTTCACTTTCGTCTGCCCGACCGAGATCATCGGCTATGGCGAGCTCCTCCAGGATTTCGCCGATCGCGACGCGAAGCTGATCGGCGCCTCGACCGACAGCGATTTCGTCCATCATGCCTGGCGCAAGGCCGACGAGCGGCTCGCCGCGGCGGACTTCCCGTGGATCGCCGATAACAAGAAGGAGCTGGCGAACGCGCTTGGCATCGTCGCTCCGGATGAAGGCGTCGCCTATCGCGCCACCTTCATCGTCGATCCGGACAATGTGATCCAGCATGTCACGATCAACGGCCTCAATGTCGGCCGCAACCCGCAGGAGACCCTGCGCGTGCTCGACGCGCTCCAGACCGACGAGCTCTGCCCGTGCAACTGGAGCGAAGGCCAGGAGGTGCTCCGCCCGGCCGCCTGAAGCCCCCCAAGCGGCTCAAGGAAGCATCTCGGGAGGGGGCGCGGAGACGGAAGGTTTCCGCGCCCCCTTTCTATTTGAAAAGGAAAATTCATGTCTCTCAAGCAGTTCGCCGATACGCTTCCCGACTATGCGAAGGATCTTCGGCTCAATATTGGATCGATCCTCAACGACCAGAGCCTCACCGACCAGCGCAAATACGGCCTGCTCCTCGCCACTGCCCACGGCTCCGGCTATCGGCCGATCGTCGCAGCGGTCGAGGCCGAAGTGGAGGGCAAGCTGACCGAGGCGGCCGCCAATGCCGCCCGGGCCGCGGCTGCGGTGATGGCGATGAACAATGTCTATTATCGCTTCGTCCATCTCACCTCGAACCCCGAATATGGCACGATGCCGGCCCGACTGCGGATGAACGTGATCGGCTCTCCCGGCATCGAGAAGGACGATTTCGAGCTGTTCAGCGTCGCGGTGAGCGCGATGAACGGCTGCGGTATGTGCATCGATAGCCACGAGCGGGTGCTCCAGCAGCATGGCGTCAAGTCCGAGACCGTGCAGACCGCAGTCCGGATCGCCGCGGTGATCAAGGCCGTCGCGACGGTCCACGCGACGCTGTGATCCCTCGCGGGGCGGGGTGACGGCCCCGCCCCGATTCCGCGCCATTTCGGGACGGTCGCCGGCACCCGCTTGCGCGCCGGCCGCGAACCCACTCAGGGTGACCGGGTGAAGCGTCGGCTGTTAATCCTGCTCTCCTGCCTGCTCGCCGTCGTCGGCCCTGCGGTCGATGCCGCTCGGCCCCAGGCCGCAGCCCGCGCCCCGAACCGGGTCGATTCCGACATCGCCGCCTTCTACGCCTCGCGCGGCGGACGGCCGCTGTGGATCGCCGGCGGCAGGCTGAAACCGGAGGCCGAGGCCTTGCTCTCGGCCCTGGCTTTCGCTGGCCGCAACGGCTTCGATCCCGAGCGCTACCGAGCCCGCGAGATCCGACAGCTGGCCGAAAAGGGAAGAGGCGGCGACAAGATTGCGCTCGCCCGGGCCGAGCTCGATCTGTCGGCGGGCTTCGTCCGATACGCCAACGACCTGCGCCGGGGTTCTTCGACCCTCTATGCCGAGCCTGGCCTCGCGCCGCGGCCGGTCGCAGCACCCGCTCTGCTCGGAGGCGCTGCGCAGCCGGCTTCCCTGTCCGACTATCTGCGCCGGTCCCTGGCCATGAACCCGCTCTACGAGACGTTGCGCGCAGCCTATGGACGAGGGGCGAGCCGGCTGGCGCCCGCGCAGCGCCAGGTAGTCGAGCGCAACCTGGAGCGTCTGCGGGCGATCCCGGCGGATCCCGCTGGGCGATGGATCCTGGTCGACGCGGGCGGCGCGCGGCTGTGGATGATCGAGGGCGGCCGGGTCGCCGGCTCGATGCGGGTGATCGTCGGCAAGCCCGGGATGCAGACCCCGGTAATGGCGGCGCGGCTCCGCTACGCCATCCTGAACCCGTTCTGGAACATGCCGCCCGACCTCGTCCGCGAGCGGGCCAAGCGCGTACTCCGCAGCGGACCCGGCTTCCTTTCCGCCGAACGGCTGCAATTGCTGTCCGACTGGGGTCCTGCCCCGCACGTGCTAGCGCCCTCGCGGGTCGACTGGCGTGCGGTTGCGGCGGGGCGCCAATATCTCCGCATCCGGCAGCTTCCGGGCGGCGCCAATGTGATGGGCGCAATCAAGTTCATGATGCCCAACGATCTCGGCATCTACCTGCACGATTTCCCCGACAAGAGCCTGTTCGCCCGCGCCGATCGCCATCTCAGCTCGGGCTGCGTCCGGCTCGAGGACGCGCAGCGGCTCGCCGGCTGGCTGTTCGGCGGCGGCGCCCCCCGCCCGCGCGGATCGGCGGCCGAGCAGCAGGTCAGTCTGCCCAGGCCAGTCCCGGTCTATGTGGTGTATCTGACCGCTTTCCCCTCGGGGAACGCAATCGCATTCCGGCGCGATGTCTATCGCCGCGACGACGGGCCGACGGTCCGCCATTTCGCGCCTCAGGATCCGGCCGATCGCTCCGGCGGAGCCCGCCGGCCTCGCTGAGGCGGGGACGATGATTGCGCACGGTCTGGCAATTTCGCGAGGGCGCGCCTATCTTTCCGCCTCAAACGGTTCAAGAAGGTGCCGATGCTCCAGGGCTTCGTAGCGTATCTCGATTCCATCAAGGCGCGCGATCCGGCTCCGCGGACGCGCTGGGAAATCCTGCTCTATCCCGGCGTCTGGGCGCTCGGGTTCCACCGGCTGGCGCACTGGCTGTTTCGCGGCGATCTGTTCTTCATGGCGCGGCTGATCAACCATATCAGCCGTTTCCTCACCGCAATCGACATCCACCCGGGAGCGACGATCGGCCGCTTCTTCTTCATCGATCACGGCTTCGTCGTGATCGGAGAGACCGCCAATATCGGCGACAATGTCACCATCTACCAGCATGTCACGCTTGGCGGGACCAATCCCGCGGACGGAATTCCCGGCAAGCGCCATCCCTCGATCGGTGACGAGGTGATCATCGGCTCGGGCGCCCAGGTTCTGGGTCCGATCACGGTCGGTCCGGGAGCGCGGATCGGCGCCAATGCGGTAGTCACCCGCGACGTGCCCGAGGGCGCGACCATGGTCGGCATTCCGGCCCGCCCGACCCTGATCGGCGCCGAGCATTACGGCGATTTCGTCCCCTATGGCACGCCCTGCTCGGAAATCTTCGACCCGGCCAACCAGAAGCTCGAGCTACTCCAGTGCGAGGTCGAGCAGCTGCGGCGCCGCCTCGCCGAGCTGCTCGAGCAGCGCGATGGAGGCAAGAGAAAGGAGCGCGATCGCGCCTGATGGGCACTATCCTCCCTTTTCCGGCGTCGCCGGGCGGCCGAGGCCAGCCGGCGGACCTTCAGGTGGGCTTCAGCCGAATCGAGCTTAGCCGGATCATCGATCTCTACGGCCGAATGGTCGCAGCCGGCTTCTGGAAGGATTATGCGGTCGAGTTCGGGCCCGAACATGCCGCTTTCTGGGCGTTCCGAAGGACCGCCGAGCGGCCGGAATACAGGATCGAGAAACGGCCGAGCCTGCGCTCGAGGCAGGGCATGTGGGCCCTGGTCAGCGAGAATGGCACGGTGCTGCGGCGCGGTCACGAGCTCGGCCCGGTCCTCGCCCCGATCGAGAGGCGCCTGCTCAAGGTCGTGGGCTGAAAAAAATCCCCTCCCTGCCGAGGCAGGAAGGGGCAGTCGGTCGAGCCCCGACCTGTGGGGCGGAGATCAGGCGGCCTTGGCGATCCGCTCGACCACCGGCAGCCGCGCCCGCAGGCTCGGCGGCAGCGGCCGCACGATCGCGGCGCGAGCCACGTGCCAGAAGGCCGAGAGCAGAAGCAGCCCTGAGCCGATGACCAGAGCGGTTAGTGCCAGGTTGAGCTCGCTGCTTCCCCCGGCGCCGGCCTGCTCGAACAGCCGGCTCAGGGCCCACAGCACATAGGCCAGCGCCGAGACGAGCAGGGCCCGCCGATCGATCGCCAAGGCGGTGAGGCCGAACAGGACATAGACGAAGATCACGATCACCGCGCCGCCGGTGGTACCGCCGCCGTCGGACAGGCCCAGCAGCTTGAACACCGGATGGACGATCATCGGCGCGGCCAGCAGGTGCAGCCAGAAGGCGACATCCGAGCGGCGGGTCTCGCGGCGAGGATCGGACGAATCCCACCACATCGCGAACAGGAACACCCCGACCCCGAGCAGCAGCAGGAAGCCGAGCATGATGCTTTCCATGTTGGCGGCGTCACCGAGCGCGGAGGCGATCAGCGCCATCACCAGGCCTACGATCGCGCCGGCGCCGGCGGCGACGGTGATCGGGACCCGGAACCGGCGCCAGTGCAGCCACGCAGCGCCGGCGGCGACCGCGGCCGCTCCAGCGGCGAGCGCAGCGCCGAGCGGCTTGCTCGCCTCGACCGCATCCGGGCCGGCAAGCAGCACCAGACCGAAGCCGGTGGTTACCGCGACTCCGCCGACGAAGGCGAGCAGCAGGAGGATGCTGGGAAGCGCCATCCGGCGCTGGCGCGTGAAAAACTCCGCCAAGCCCCATGCGGCGCCGGC
>JAQGLD010000472.1 GCA_028293055.1 Alphaproteobacteria bacterium | reverse complement strand
ATTACCGGCTGGAAGTGGACGTGGCCTCGATCGTCGGCGACTTCTCCGATCCTACAGATCAAGATCGAGTTCTCGGAGCTGGAGGTCGCATCCGCAGGTCGGGGAGGCCTTCGCGATGCTGGCGATGCCACCCGGGCCAGACGTCGAGCCATGCCACGAGAGGCAGGTCGCGGTGCTCGAGCGGACGCAATGGGCCGACTGGCTGGACCCGACCGGTGCCGGCGGCGGGCGTCGTGCGCACGTTGCCACTGGGAACGCTCGACGCGGCCCATATTGGCTGACAATGTTCCCTCCGGCGGCATGAGGAGCGACCATTGAACACCGAACTGGCCCATGCCTTCGTCGATCATCTCGCCAAGCTCCTCGAGCTGGCGGGCGTGGCGATCATCATCGGCGGAGTGATGCTCGCGGCCGGGCGGTTCCTCTGGTCCGGTCTGCGTGGCGCCGGTTGGCAGGCCGCCTATCAGGCGTGCCGCTCCAATCTGGGAAGGGGCATCCTGCTCGGGCTCGAGCTGCTGGTGGGGGCGGACATCATCTCGACGATAACCGCGCCGCTCACCTTCGAGAGCGTCGCGCTGCTCGGAGGGATCATAGCCATCCGCACCTTCCTCAGCTTCTCCCTCGAGACGGAGATCGAGGGCTGCTGGCCCTGGCAACGTGCGCGCAAAGATCGCTGTGGTTCGGAAGATCGCGAAGCGGGCCGGACCAGAAGGGATGACACGCGCCGCATTTCGCCCGATGCCGTCGTTCAACCCGAGCCCGCCGCTCGATGAAACCGGGCGTAGGTCGACATTGCGGACTCGAGCGGATCGAGCGGCACCGGCACGCCGAGGGATATCTGGCGGTCGTCCTCAGCGGCGGCTACGTTGAAGCGGGCGACGGCGGTCGCCTTCGCGTTTCAGCAGGTGACGTCGTCGCTCACGAGGCCTGGTCGGCCCATCGAGACGAATTCGGACCGTCGGGAGCCTCGATCCTGAACCTGCCGATTCCGTCCTTCTTCGGTGAGCGGGCGGGGAGGGTGGACGACGTCGACGCCATAGCGAGGCTCGCGGAAACCGACTGCTTGGCCGCGGCCGATCTCGCCCGCGACCGCTTCACGGCGGCGGATGTACGCACCGGGGACTGGCCTGACCTGCTCGCTGCCGCCCTGGCAGAACGTTCCGACCTGCCGCTCGCCGCGTGGGCCGACAGGCACGGCATCGCAGCGACATCGCTTAGCCGCGGCTTCGCCGCGGCTTACGGCGTGAGCCCGAAGCGCTTCAGGCTGGAGCAGCGCACCCGCCGGGCCCTGCGCGAGCTGCCGCGGTGGAGCGGCACGCTGGCGGCGCTGGCGGCGGAAGCGGGATTTGCCGACCAGGCGCACTTCACGCGGGCGGTTCGGGATTTGACCGGAAGGACGCCCTGCTCGCTCCGATGAGGTAAAGTGCGTTCAAGTCGGCGGCGCTCGCCTGGGATAAACCCGCCGAATGGATCGCAGAACCCTTGTTGGCCTGATGCTGGCCGCTCCGCTCGCACTTCGCCCCTCTCTCGGGGCGGCTGCTTCTCCTCCGAACATGACTCGCTGGTCGGTCCGGGCGTCAGAGGGTCTGGACGCGCTCGCATTTCTGAACGCTCTCACCGGCGCGGAGCTCTACCGGGAGTATTACGCCGCGGACATCGACGAGTTCTCCGCCAGGCTTCCGCAGACCGTGAGGACCGACATCGAGGCGCTGGCAGCCGAGGCGACAAAGTCGGGGTTCGGTCTGCTGGGCCCCAATCTGTCGAACCTGATGTCGGGGACGGACATTTCGACGCTACGGCTCGTGATCACCGCGCTGGCGTCGCCAGAGGTCGTGCTGCGTCCGAGCTATCAAGCGTCGGCCTACTGGAGCGAGCAGGACTGGAAGTGGCTCCTCGAGCATGCGTCGCGCCTGAGGGTCGTACTCGAGGAGATGGACAAGCAAGGGTTTGCCACCTTCCGCCAAGCACGGATTGGGGCGATCGAGGCGCGCGTCGCGACGGTCGCCGAGGCGCTCTCCAGCTTCGACGTGGTGAAGTGGCAGACCAAGCTCACGGGCCGGACGTTCGACCCGCTGATTACCATCGTGCTTCTGCACTTCAGCAAGCCACATGGCGCGAAGTTGCAGGGCCAGGTCTTCATGCAGGCGGCGGACTATGACACCGCCACGACCGTGCGCATCGCGGCGCACGAAATGCTCCATCCCCCCTTTCCGATGGACGGTGCCGCGGCCAAGTCGGCGCTCGCCGTCTTGAACGCCGACCCTCTCATGACGCGTATCGCGAAGGACCACGATCCAAGATGGGGCTACACATCCGTCCCAGGTCTTCTGAACGAGGACATGTGCGAAGCGCTGGATCAACTGATCAGCGAGGCGCTCGGGGTCGCTCGCAATCCCGCGGACCGTTGGCGAAAGTCCGATGACGGGATCCACGTGCTCGCCGCGGGCCTCTACGGGCTGCTACGTGATGATCACTGGATCGACACGGGCGGTGACATCGCGGCGTGGATCACTCGTGCGGTGCAGGCTGGCAGGCTCGCGCCCGCCTCGCTCCATCCGATTGCGGCCCGCGTGCTGGAGCGGCCGGTCGATAGGTTATGGCCTCTTGCCGGCTGACGGTTCGCAACGGCTCCACGCCGTGACCCCGTTCGGGATAGCGATCGCATCCCCCTCGAGCGCAGCCGCTCGCGAGCGGCAAAGCAGGGAATGTGACTCGAAAGACGAGGCTGGCGCCTGGGTAGTTGGTCGCGCCGACGGCGAAGCGCGATTTCAGTATTGGAGCACCATGACAATCACGCCCTGGAAGCGGTTGTGGGCCCATCAGTCCCTCTGGAGGGTGATACCGACGGCACCGTTCGACAAGTTGTCACCGACGACCGGTCGGACGGCATAGACGACGCTCTGCCCCATTTACTCGGCCCAGACCTCGCTACATCCAAGGCGCCACGCCTCGAAGCCATTTCCGGCCCGCGCGGCATATGCCCGTTCGCCTCAGGCGACGGCAACCGACTGGGGGAATGGTGACCACCTCAAGCAAAGCTCGCGGGAATTTTTCCGGGACAAGTGCCTTCGCCGAGCTGCTCACCACTGCCGTGAGCTCGCGTTATGGCGGGATGGGCATCAGGATCGGTGATGGTGGTCAGACGGATACAGAATGTCCCCAGCTACGGCAGGCGGACGACCTCCACGTCGTGCTTGCGCCTGTGGCACCCGGTCACG
>JAQGLD010000462.1 GCA_028293055.1 Alphaproteobacteria bacterium | reverse complement strand
ATATAGGCGGGCGGGAGTCCCGATGCCAAGGCCGGAACGTTCCCGGACCGATGAAGGAGGGTGCGACCGATGAAGGAACGGCCCGCACCAAAGAACGAGGGGGCTCACCGAGGAAGGAGGGGCGGCGGCCCGGATGTGGGGGTGGGGCCGCCGCCGGCCGGCAGGGACCAGGTCTGCCGGTGCCGTTAGGCAGGAATGCTCTGCCTGTTTCCGGTCCGTCGCGAAATACCGTCTGTTTACGGTAGCGGGACTCCCCGGGAGCGAACCGAGTTCCTATCTACGAGGCTCACCTCGAAACCGAGTCAGTTTTTCCGTTTGAACATGCTTGTCCATATCGTCGACGACGACGCCGAAGTTCGTGCCGCCACCGCTTACCTTCTCGAAAGCCACGGTTTCACCACCCGCCGCCATGCCAGCGGCGCCGATCTGCTGAGCAGCGCCGAGCTCGACGGCTGCATATTGCTCGACATCAGGATGCCCGGGATGAACGGGCACGCAGTCCAGGAGGAGCTGGCGCGCCGCGGCATCGCGCTGCCGGTGATCGTGATGAGCGCACATGGCGATCTTGGGGCCGCAGTCCGCGCGATGAAGCTCGGAGCGGCCGACTTCATCCAGAAGCCGCCCCGCGAGGCCGATCTCCTCAACGCCATTCGTCGCGCTGAAGAGGCTTATCGCAAGGGTGCGGACCGGCGGTCGGCAGGGGCCGCCGCGCAGGCGCGGCTTCAGCGCCTTTCGCGACGCGAAAGCCAGACTCTTCAGGGACTGCTCGCCGGCCTGTCCAACAAGGCTATCGCGCGGCAGCTCGATCTAAGCCCGCGAACGGTCGAGATGCATCGCGCCAACATGATGGCGGAGCTCGGCGTCGGAACGCTTTCGGAGGCATTGCGCCTGGCAATCGACGGGGATCTCGCCCCGCTCGGCGACGGCGGCGGCGCGCTTGCAACCCCGGCTGCGCCCCCCCAGGCTGGACCTTCCACCCCGCGGTCCGATGCGGGCGATGTCGGCCAGAAGCTGGAGCTCATCCTCGATGCCTCGGGCGAGGGGACGTTCGACTGGAATCTGCAGACCGGCGAAATCACCTTGTCGCGCCAGCGTGTCCAGCAGCTCGGCCTGGCGGCGGAGTCGCCACGGGCAGAGCGCATCGAGTGGGTTCAGGGGCTGATGCACCCGGACGACAAATCGGCCTATTTTCGAGCGCTGGAGGCGCATTGGGCGGGCGAGACCGAGAGCTATGGCTGCGACTACCGGATGCGCAGCAGCGACGGCAGCTGGCGCTGGCAGGAAGCGCGCGGACGTGTCGTCGAGCGCGATGCGACCAGCAACACGCCGCTTCGCATGGTCGGTACCGTCAGGGCTGTGACGGACCAGAAGCAGGAGGAGGAGAAAGGTCGCGAGGCCGCCCAGCTGCTCGACCTCGCCCAGCGTGCCGCCGGAGCTGGAATCTGGGAGATCGACCTCGCCACAAATCATCTCCACATGTGCCCGCGCGGCCGCGAGCTGCACGGCCTCGACCCCCAGGGTCCGGCCGAGATGAGCATGGAATCCTGGGCCCAGCTGGTCCATCCGGACGATCTGCCGGCCACGCTTGCCGCGATCGACCGTGCCGTCGCGACCGGCGAGCCGTGCAGCGCCGAATTTCGGGTCCTCCCGGCTGATCCAGCCGACGCGCCGCGCTGGGTGCTGGCGCTCGGCAGGGTGATGCACGACAGCGAGGGGCGCCCGACACGCCTCGTCGGCCTCAGTCAGGACATTAGCGAGCGCAAGGCCGAAGCACGCCAGTCCCGCCGCGCGCAATCCGACCTGATCCAGTTTTCGGGCATCAGCGCGATGGACACGATGGTGTCGACCCTGACCCATGAGCTCAACCAGCCGCTCACCGCCATGGCCCATTTCGCGCGCGGAATCACCCGACGCCTGGCCGAGACCGGGGCGCTGGACGACGAGAGTCTTCGCGATGCGCTGGCCGGAGCGGAACGCAGCGCGGTGCTCGCCGCCGATATCGTGGCCAGGCTCGGCAGCCAGATCGGCAGCCGCGAGCCGAAGCGCCAGCCGGCCAGCCTGTCGCGGCTGGTCCGCGAGAGCTGCGCCCTCGCCCTGATCGACGCCGACACCAATGGAATCCGCCACAGCCTCGATCTCGATCGCGCCGCTGATCCAGTCTCGGTCGACCCGGTCCAGGTCCAACAGCTGCTGCTCAACCTCGTCCGCAACGCCGCGGAGGCCCTGATGGACGTGCCGGTGCCGCGCCGTCGCCTCCATATCGCCACCCACCGGGTCTCGGGGGACGAGATAGCGGTCGAGATGAGCGACTCCGGTCCCGGAATTGCGGACTCGGTCCGCGACCGGTTGTTCGAGCCGTTCGTCACCGGCAAGCCCGAAGGCACCGGCATCGGGCTGTCGATCTGCCGCAATATCGTCGAGGCGCATGGCGGCAGGATCGATGCCGGAGACTCGCCCGAAGGCGGAGCGCTGTTTCGGTTCACGCTCAAGGCGTAGTTCCGGTCACCTGGCGAACTCCGGGACCTCTCGTCGCCCGCCGTCACCTCCGGTCTCCGAAATCCCCGCCTTGGCCGGGATGCCGGGGCCTACG
>JAQGLD010000451.1 GCA_028293055.1 Alphaproteobacteria bacterium | reverse complement strand
AGCAGGTTGAGCGGCTCGATATAGGGAAGGCGCAGCCGGATCGACGCGTCGAGCGCCGGATGCGCCTCGAGCAGCTGCGACTGGCCGGTAATCTCGAGCACACTGTCGCGAGTCCGCATCCAGCTGTCTCGGATCCGGCCGAAGATCGTGTTGCGCGCCGCTTCGTCCTCGACCAGCTCGGCATAGCGCGCCGCAATCCCCATGTCGGACTTGGCGAGGACCATCTCGAGATTGGCGAGGGTGGTGCGGAAGAACGGCCAGGCCTCGTGCATTTCCTTCAGCATCGCCTGGTCTTCGAAGCCGGAAAAGCCTTCGCCGGCGCCGAACCAGCCAGGCAGCATGACCCGCGCCTGCGCCCAGCTGAACACCCAGGGTATCGCCCGCAAATCCTCGATCCGGTCGGATTTGGTGCGGCTTGCCGGCCGCGACCCGATCTTGAGATCCGCAATCTCGGCGATCGGGGTCATCTGCCGGAAGAAGGTGCGGAAGCCCTCGGTCTCGTAGACCAGGCCACGATAAGCGTGGAACGCTGTGCCGGAGATCTGGGCGAAGGCGGCGTAGAAACGCTCGCGCCGCCGCACCGACCGGGTTTCCAGGCTGGCGAGCAGGGTGGCGGCTGCGATGGCCTCGAGATTGATCGCAGCGCTTTCCTGCGTGCCGTATTTGGCGGCGATCACCTCGCCCTGCTCCGTGATCCGGATCCGGCCGCGCAGCGTGCCGGCAGGCTGGGCCCGGATCGCCGCGAAGCTCGATCCGCCGCCGCGCCCGACCGCGCCGCCCCGTCCGTGGAAGAGCTGGATCTCGGTCTTGGCCTGCTCGAACAGCTCGGCGAGGGCGAGGCTCGACTGATGAAGGCTCCACACCGAGGTGAGGTAGCCGCCATCCTTGTTGGAGTCGGAATAGCCGACCATCACCTCGTGATAGCCGAACGCACGGGTGGTGGCGGCGACCTCGGGAAGGTCGAGCCAGGCCTTCATCACGGTCGGCGCCCGTTCGAGATCGCCGATCGTCTCGAACAGCGGAACCGCCATGATCGACGCCGTCGGCGGGTCGCCGGGTCGCCACAGGCCGGCTTCCTTGAGCAGGATGTTGACCTCGAGCAGGTCGGACACGCTTTCCGCCTTGGAGATCAGGTAGGTGGTGATCGCGCGCGGGCCGTATCTCGAATGCGCTTCGGCCGCGGCGCGGACGATGGCGAGCTCCGACGCCGTCTCGTCGGAATAGGCCGCGAAGGGGGAGGCGAGCAGGCGTCCGCCGGCCAGCTCCGAGCGCAGCAATTCGACCCTTTCATCCTCGTCGAGCGCCTCGTAATCCGCCTCCACCCCGGCGACCCTTAACAGTTCGGCGACCACGCGCTGGTGGACATCCGCATTCTGGCGCAGGTCGAGCGTGGCGAGGTGGAATCCGAACGTCTCGACAGTGCGGATCAACGTGGAGAGCGGGCCGCCCTCGCCGAGCATCCCGCCGCCGCCGCAGGCGAGGGCGGTCGCGACGATGCCAAGCTCGGCCATGAAGTCTTCGGGCGTCGCATAGGCAGGCGCGGTCATCCGGGCGGGCCTTGGCGGAGGCGTGCCGGCGATCGCCTCGTAGGTCGCCGCGAGCCGGGCATATATCCCGGTCAGGGCCCGGCGATAGGGCTCGTCGCTGCGGCTCCGGCCGGTATCGCTGCTATGGTCGGCCAGCTCGAGGAGCTCCGGGGTCACCAAAGCGAGCTCGGTCGAGATGGAAAGCTCGGCGCCTAGCGCGTGGACCGAGTCGAGATAATGTTCGAGCACCGATTGCGACGACCGCGCCAGCGCGAAGCGAAGCGACTCGGCATTGACGTTCGGGTTGCCGTCGCGATCGCCGCCGATCCAGCTGCCGATGCGAAGGAAGCTCGCCGGGCGGTGGCCGAGCGCTCGCTCCCAGCGCGCGTAGAGCGCCGGCAACAAGGGCAGGAAGATGTCGCGCAGATAGGTCAGAGCGGTCTCGACCTCGTCTGCGACATAGAGCCGCTCCCGCCGCAGCGGCCTGGTCTGCCACAGCAGGGCGATCTGGCGGGTGATCGCCTCGTCCAACAGGTCGCCTTCCGCGGTCTCGGCTCCGCCCGAGTCGCGCATCTCCATCAGTTCGGCGATGCGGTTGCGGTGATCGATGATGCTCTTGCGCCGAACCTCGGTCGGATGAGCGGTGAGGACCGGGACGATCAGGCCGCGGTTGAGCAGCTCTGCCGCCTGGTCCGGACCGATACCCTGCGTGGCGAGAATCGCGATCGCCTGCTCGACCGTGCCGCCGGGTTCCGAATCGACCGCCTGACGGTCCTCCGCAAGGTTGGCGAGCATCGAGAAGAGCATGAAACCGCGGACGAAGGCGAGGGTTTCGTCGAGGCTGAGCGCGCTGAGGCCCGGATCGATCGCATCGCCGGTGGCGATTCCGCGATAGCGGTCGACGGAGGTCGAACGGATATATTCGGTGCGCTCGAACAGCTCCTCCCCGCCATAGGCGCGAATGACATTGCCGAGCAGCCGCCCGAGATAGCGTATGTCCGGATTCTGGCCGATGGCAGGGCGCTGAGCTGTCATGACCGCTCCCGGTTCAGTGAGGCGAGCGGCTTACTCAAGCCGTCGGCTGCTGGCTCGCTACACCGGAGCGGCGCTCGCCGCAATTTTTTGCTGCAGTGCAATGAAGCCTTTTGCCTCAGGCGGCAGCGCGCGCCTTCGGGCCAAGGGGGCTCTCGGTCGGAATCCCCAGGCGATCGGCGACAGCCTTCACCGCCGCCCGCTCCATTCGGGCGAGCGCCACCATTTCGGTTTCGGCAGGCCGTCCGCGCCTTGCTTCGATCGGCACATCGAAATGAAGCTGCGCGATTTGCATGAGATGGCCGAAAGCGCGTTTCCTTGCGACCGGCGAGCGGCCGAAGTCGTGGGTTGCCCGCTCGAGCAGGATAAAGCGGCCCTCGGCGTCGAGCGCCTCGGTCAGGCGTAGTCTATGCTCGGGGGAGGACATTTCGTCCTTCCCTGCCACAACGAGATCGACTCGGCCGCGCACCGACCGCGCGAGATCGAGCACGCCTTCGACGGTTCCGAGACCGGTTTCCAGCAGGTCGTCGTAAAACGGCTGCGCGTGCACGTCGTGCCCGAAGATATTGCGCGCCCTCGCAGCATCGCTGTCGCCGCGCCGATAGGGCTCGAACAGGTCATCGTCCCGCGCTCCCCATTTGACCGCTCCACAGATATCGACCACCGGCACGAACAGGACCGCGCGCGAACGCGGATATTCATTGGCAAGAATGAGCGCCGCCGATGCGGTGAGGCTCATGCCGTAGATGAGGAAATCGTCCCTTCCCGACGTCCTGACCAGGTGATCGGCGGCAACCCGCGCATCGTCCAGCATGACGCTCAGCTTGAAATCGTAGATATCGCCTTTGCTGAGCCCGACATTGTTGCGTCCGTCGAAGCGCAGTGCACGAACGCCGGCACTCGCCGTGTAGAAGGCGGGGATGAACAGATCCAATGACTGCATCCCGAAGGGCGGAAGGATCAGCGCCGATCCGAATATTTCATTCGCCGGGGTGTAGACCAGGGAGAAGAGGGGATTCGGCCCGTCGCGCGCCAACCACCCGAAGGACGTCTGGATGGCTCGGTCTTTGGACAGATCGTCTCGCAAGCTGCGCTCATATTCCGAAGGAAGCCAAATACATGGCTATCGTGGTTGCCGAATGGCGTCAACGAATGGCGCCGGCGGCTACGCTGGTCGACCCTCGCTCGCGACGTCGGCCGCTCGCCATGGCGGCCGTCTTTCAACACGCGACACGGTAGCCGTTGAAGAAGCCGTGGATCGCATCCCGGTCGATCTGCGCGGCGCCGATCATGGCCGAATCCGGCGAGTGCAAGGCTCCGCGCTGCTCCTCGGGCACTCCGAAATGGGATTGCGCGATCTCGACGAGACGAGCGAAGCTGCGCCTCACCGCAAGCGGGGAGTTGCCGACATTGTGGCGGGTTTGCTCCAGCACGAGCGTGCGGTCCGACGCGTCGAGCGCATCGATCAGGCGCTGCTTGAGCCCGGGCGAGGAATATTCGTCATTCTCCGCCATGACCAGATCGGCGCGTCCGCGCACCAAACGCGCCACCGCCACCATCTCCTCGGCGGTGGCGAGCCCCATATGCCGATTCATCGCCACCTCCGGGAGTCTCGCCCGGTTGGCGGCACTCTGCCCTAGAAGCGCAAGGAAGCCTGCACATAGATCAGCCGGCCGAGCGGGGAGTAAGTCGAAACGTCGGCCGTATTGTCGGTATAAGCGGCACTGGGCGTGAAGACGTTGGTCGAGATCGGCGGCATGCGATCGAACAGATCGTTCGCTCCGACTGCGATCGAATAGCCACTCGGATGGCCGTCCAGATCCCTCGCCGTATAGGCGATCCTGAGGTCGAAGCTGGTATAGGCCTTGATCCGACCGGCGAACGCGGTCGGCGGGTTGCGGGCCGCATTGGTCTCGTAGGTGATTCCGCCGACACCGAGATCGCGCACCGAGGTGATGAAGGTGTTGCCGACCGTCACATTGAAATTGCCCGAGGTCCAGTCGATCGTCGAGTAGGAGCGAAATTTGGGAAGAATGCCCTGGACGCCGGTACCGCCATTGGTCGCGGTCCCTGCATATTCGTAGAATTTCTGCGAGGGCAGGGCCTGGAACTTGTAGTTGAGGAAGACGGACGCGACCGAATTGAACGAGAACGTGCCGGCCGAGCCGGTCGGCACCGAATAATCGATCGATCCGTTCAGCGTGCGGACCAGGATTCCGCCGAGATTGGTGAATCGGTCGATCGCGAAGACATTGGCATAATTGGCCGGGTCGGCGGCCAGATAGGCGCGCAGGTCCCCGGGGTTGGTGAACGGAGTCGCGCCCGGCGAGCCCGGGAAATTGCCCTTGGCGATATTGCCGGCGAACAAGGAGCCTGAGCCGAGCTGGTTTACGTCGAGGAAGATGTTGCTGAAGCCGATCCCCCCGGGAAGGCCGGTCTCGCGGATATGCGAATAATCGACCTCGAGCCGAAGCCTCGGAATGAAGCTCGGCTTGAACACCATTCCGAGCGAATAGGAAGTCGCCTTGGCGGGCTGGAGAGCGGGATTGACGCCGTCCTCGACCGGCGAGAGTCCGGCGGCGAGGCCGGGGAAGGCCGCCGGAATGATTCCGGGGCCGGCAAGCCGGAAATTGACCGGCCCGAACTCCTGGTAGAGCGGCGGCGCGGTGAACGATCTGGCGTAGGTGCCGCGCAGGGTCAGCGACGAATCGAATGGCTGCCAGAAGAAGCCGATCTTGGGGACGGTCGAATCGCCCGCGTCGCTATAATGTTCGTGGCGGACGGCGCCGATCAGGTCGAATGCGTGGAACAAGGGCAAGGTGAAATCCTTGCCCATGATCGGAATCCGGACCTCGACGAATTCAGAGCTGATCTTGCGCCCCGAGGGCGTTCGCGATCCCGGCGCGCCGGTCGAGCAGGCGACTGGGAAGGGATCGGCCTGCTGGCCGCCGGTCCAGGCCGAAGAATTGCTGGTCAGCGCCGTTCCGTCGTTGCAATAATTCGGGTCGGTGTGGACATAGCCGTTGGCGTCGGGAGTGCCGGTCAGCGATTCCTTGCGCCACGCCGCGCCGACTGCGATCGCCACGGGTCCCCCGGGAAGCTCGATCAGCTCCCCTGTGATCTTGCCGTCCAACGAGTCGAGCCGGCTCGAGGCGTGGAGCAATTCCGTCCCGAAGATGCGCGACAGGGTCTGCGGATTGGGATTGCGCGACAGTGGATCGAGCGCGGGCACGAGGACCAGCGGACTGTTCAGCGAGAAGCCGGAAAAGACCTTGGAGAAGGCGCCCCCGGCGACTGGGTTGCCGTTCGAATCGAAGCCGCCAGCGATCGCCCGGGCGACATTGGGAGCATAGACGACATTGGCCTGCTGTTGCCTCAGCGTGTTGACGCTGTGCACATAGGCCGCCTCATAACTCCAGCGCGGACCGATGAAGGGCAGGCGGCCCTTGAACCCGGCGGTGATCCGCAGGCTCTCGTTGCGATTGAAATAGCCCTTCGGATAGGCGGTGCTTCCGAACGTCACTCCGCCGAGCGCGCCGGCCACCGGATTGAACGGCGCGCCCTGGGGAATGGTGACACCGACGGTCACCGGCCTGAACTGGGTGAAGCTGCGATTGTCGGCGACCTGCGCGTCGGCGAAGAAGGTGAGATAATCGTCGATCAGCTTCGCGGTCAGGCCCGCGCTCAGCGCCTTCTGCTCCTGCTGGAGGAGGATCGTCTGGACCCTCGAGAGATCGTATGTCCCGCCGATCCCCGTCCCGGCGACCGCGATATTGCTGTTGGCAGTGGCCGGGCTGGTCTGGGGAGAGGATATCGTCGGAGTGTAGAGATAGGTGCCGTTGGCGACCAGGGCGGCGAAGCTCGGCGCCGTCGCGAGCACTCCGGTCGGGTTGCGGTCGGCCGGGCTGGTCAATCCCGACGCGAGCACTCCGAACAGGCCGCCGGTGACCACCGAGCCCGGAACTGCGGTCGCGGTGCTGAAGAAGGGCGAGGTGAACCCGCGCTGATATTGGTAGAGCGGGTCGGTCTTCATGTAGCTGCCGGACAGGGTCAGGTTCAGCCCCGGCGTGAAATTGTGTCCCACCGTCATGTTGGCCGAGCGTTCCCGATAGCCACCCTCCGCGCCCGCATAGCGGACGTCGACCGATCCCCCTTCATAGTCGCTCTTCAGGATGAAATTGATCACTCCGCCGACCGCGTCCGAGCCGTAGATGGCGGAAGCCCCGTCGGTGAGAACCTCGACCCGCTCGATCGCCGCGACCGGGATCTGGGAAAGATCGACGAAGACCTTGCCGCCGAGCCCGGCGATGGCGTTGACCGCGGCGCGGCGGCCGTTGATCAGGACGAGCGTGTCGAGATTGCGCAGCTGAGCCTGCGATCCGCCGGCCGTATTCTGGTTGGTGTTGTTGGCATTGCTGTTGCCGGTATTGCTCCGGCCGGCGAAGCCGGGAACCTGCTTGCGGACCAGCTCGAGCGCGTTGTTGCCGACTCCGCCCTTGGCGATCGCCTCGGCGTTGATCACGCTGACCGGCACTGCCACCTGGTCGGGCGTGGTCGGCAGGGAGGAGCCGGTGACGACGATTTCGGTCTCCTCGCTGGAGGCTCGGGCAGGCTCCGCGGTGGCCGCCTGGCTCGCTCCGACGGGAGCGGCGCCTTCGGACGCCGGGCCGGGGGGCGATCCCTCGGGCGCGGATCCTGGCTGGGCGGAGGCGGGCGCCGATATCAGGGCGAGGCCGGTTGCGAGGGCGGTCGATGCGATCGACAGACCGCGCGCACGTGATTTCGATTGGCTCATCATTCACCCTCCCCATTGGTTCGCTCCGGGGGCCGCCTTTGGCTGTATCCGACCGGAGCCGACTCCGTCAGGGCGCGTGGCCTCGGGGCTGTCCGCCGAGATCGACCGCGCGCCGAGCTGGAAATCGTATTTGGGGGAGTGCGCGCTGAACCTGACGGCCACCTGAAGCTGCGCTGCTTCTTGTTCGGGGTCGTAACGAACCGGACACCCGGTAGCCCGCTTCGGCGGCTACGGATCGGGGCGGGGCTGGCGGGACTGGAGGCCCGAGCCGGAATCGAACCGGCGTGCAAGGATTTGCAGTCCTCTGCGTAACCACTCCGCCATCGGGCCGTGGCGGCGATGTGTGAGCGATCGGGGTTCAAGTCAACCGCGAATGAAGCTGTCCGGAGCCGGACAAGGGCGTTCGGAATCGAACAGTCGTTCCCGCGCTGGCATGTCGGGCGCGGGCAGGGTCTCGGGTCGTGCCGTGCGGAAAAGGCTGGCACGCCTCTTGCTCTTTACGAACGAGACTTCTTGCGGATGAGAACTTTGCCTGGACTATTGGCTTGGCCTGCTTCCGGGTTGCCGATAAAAGCCGCTGGACCGTTCAAGGTGTATTGCGTCAATAAAACAGTTGTGCGATTGGGGCTCCAATGACCGAGCAGAATTTCGACCAGATGCGGCGCGCGATGATCGCCAGCCAGCTGCGCACCACCGGGGTCAACGATCCGGCGGTGCTCGCGGCAATGGGCGAAGTCGCGCGCGAGCGCTTCGTGCCGGCCGAGCGGGTGTCGCTTGCTTATGCCGACACATTGGTACCGCTGAAGCCGGGCAGGGACCTCAATTCGCCGATGGCGATCGGCCGGTTGCTGACCGAGCTCGCGCCGCAGCGCGGCGAGCGGGCGCTGGTCGTCGCCGCGGCGACCGGCTACGCAGCCGCATTGATGGTCCGGCTGACCGGCTCGGTGGTCGCGGTCGAGGAGGACGAGGAGCTGCTCGCCTCGGCCCGTATCGCGCTGTCGGGCAGCGGAGTCGAGCTGGTCGAAGGCCAGTTGGTCGCTGGAGCGCCGCAGGGCGCGCCTTACGACCTGATCCTGATCGACGGCGCGGTCGAGTTCGTCCCGGAGGCGATCCTGGCCCAGCTCAGGGATGGCGGACGGCTTGCCTCCGCCCTTCTCGAGGACGGAGTCACCCGGCTTGCGATCGGCCGCAAGGCGGGGCAAGGCTTTGGAATGGCCGCGGTTTCGGACGCGGCGGCGGCGATATTGCCGGGCTTCGCGAAGCCCAGGGCGTTTACCTTCTAGAGTCGGAGCGTGGTAATGCGGGGTGGGATATTTGCTGCGGGGATGGGAGTCTTGCTCCTGGGCGGAACGGCCGACGCCGATTCGCTTCGGGAGGCCCTGGTCCAGACCTACAATTCCAACCCGACGATCATGTCGACCCGGGCCCAGGTGCGCTCGCTCGACGAAGGAGTCGGAATCGCTCGAGCGCTGGGCCGGCCGCAGCTCTCGGCATCCGGCGGGGTGAACCAGGATCTGACCCGCACCGGCGGGGGCAATGGCCGCAACCTCAGCGCCGGAGTGAATCTCAGCTATCCTTTGTTCAACGGCGGTCGGGTTCGCAACTCGGTCAAGGCCGCGGACGAAAGGGTCGCTGCGGGGCGGGCCTTGCTCCGCACCACGGAGGGCGATGTCTTCACCGACGGGGTCGGCGCCTACATGGACGTCATCCGTGACCGTTCGATCGTCACCCTCAACGAAAATCAGGTGAAGGTCCTGCAGACCAATTTGCAGGCGACTCGCGATCAGTTCGAGGTCGGCGACCTGACCCGTACCGATGTCGCCCAGTCGGAAGCCCGGCTGGCGCTGGCGCGCAGCAGCCTTGCCACCGCGCAGGGCCGGCTCAAGGGGAGCGAGGAGAATTACCGGCGGGTGATCGGCAAGCTGCCAGGCGAGCTCGAGCCGCCGCCGCCGCTGCCGCCGCTTCCCACCAGTCCTGACCAGGCGGTCGATATCGCGCTCGCCAACAATAGCGGCCTGGTCTCGATCGCTGCCCAGGCGCGCGCCGCCGGCTACGACATTTCGGTCGCCCGCTCGGATCGGCTGCCCAACATCTCGACCTTCACCAGCGGCACCTACGCCAATTATCTGGGGACTGCCGGCCGGCAATTCGCGCCCGGCGCTCCGAACTCGGCGACGACCACCAGCGTCGGCCTCCAGGCCTCGGTTCCGATCTACCAGGGCGGACTGGTCGGCGCCCGGGTGCGCCAGGCGCAGTCGGTCCAGAGCCAGCTGCTCGAGCAGGGGGTCGAGATCGAGCGGTCGGTGGTCGCGACGACGCGGGCGGCTTTCTCCAGCTATCAGGCGGCCGAGCAGGCGATCGATTCGAACCGGGTGGCGGTCTCGGCCAACACGCTCGCGCTCGAGGGCACGCGCGCGGAGCAGACCGTCGGCACCCGCAACGTGCTCGACGTGCTCAACGCCGAGCAGGAGCTGCTCAACAGCCAGGTCCTGCTGGTGACCGCCAATCGCGACGCCTATGTCGCCGGCTTCCAGCTGCTCAATGCGATGGGCAAGGCGGAGGCCGACGATCTCAACCTCGACGGCGGCGCGCTCTACGATCCGATCGCCAATTACAACCGGGTCTCGCACCGCCGTTCGGACTGGGCCGACGACCCGGCTCCCAAGCCGGTTTCGACCCGCACGGTCAGCGGACCATCGCTCACCAGCCCGGCGCAAGGCGGCGTGACTCCGCCGCCGCAATGAGCGATAAGCCTCGAATGCCGGGGGACGTCAGCCAGGAACCGTCGATGGAGGAGATCCTCGCCTCCATCAAGCGAGTCATCGCCGAGGACGGCCGAGCCGTCACCCGGCCCGCTCGCGGATCGCGCCCTTCCGAAGCGCCCCGCGCGGTGCCGGACGAGGATGTGCTCGAGCTCAGCGACCCGATCAGCGAAGGCGACGGCCTGGTCTCGCTCGACGCCGCGGCCGCCGCCCGCCAGTCTCTGACCGCGCTTTCCGAAATCAAGGACCGTGGAGAGACGTATCCGGACGAGGGACCGCTCGAGGCGGTGGTTCGCGAGATGCTCAGGCCGATGCTCAAGGAATGGCTCGACCGCAATCTGCCGGAGCTGGTCGAATCGATGGTCACGCGCGAGATCGCCAGGATCACCGGCAAGAATCTGTAAGGCGCTAAAATCCTCCGCTGCTTTTGCAGGGGAGGGGGACCGCTCGCGACAGCGAGTGGTGGAGGGGCGCGCGAAGCGCTGCTTCCAAGCGTTGGTTGAAGTGGGCGCGCTCCGCGGCAATTGCTGCTGCGCAGCCGGTCCGCCTTCCGGAAGGCCCGCGGCATGCCGCGGCTACGCCCCCTCCAATATGCTTCGCATGGTCCCCCTCCCCTCGAAATCGAGGGGAGGATTGGTTGGCGCATTGCCCCTTCGCCAACGCTTCGTCTAAGCGCATTTCACGATGACCGAACTTGCAAAGACATTCGACCCGGCCGAGATCGAGGGCCGCTGGTATTCCCTATGGGAACAGGAGGGCATGTTCCGGCCCGATCGGCCGGACGCGACCCCGTTCACGATCGTGATGCCGCCGCCGAACGTCACTGGCTCGCTGCATATCGGCCATGCGCTCGACAATACGCTGCAGGATATCCTCGTCCGCCACGCCAGGCTGCAGGGCAAGGACTCGCTCTGGGTGGTCGGCACCGATCATGCCGGGATCGCCACCCAGATGGTGGTCGAGCGCCAGCTCGCCGACCGTCAGCAGAAGCGCACCGATTTCACCCGCGACGAATTCGTCGCCAAGGTCTGGGAGTGGAAGGCGGAGAGCGGTGGAGCGATCACCCGCCAGCTCCGCCGGCTCGGCGCCTCGTGCGACTGGTCCAACGAACGCTTCACCATGGATCCGGGTTTTACCGCAGCGGTGCTCAAGGTGTTCGTCCAGCTCCACCGCGAGGGCCTGCTCTATCGCGACAAGCGACTGGTCAATTGGGACCCCAAATTCGGCACCGCAATCTCCGACCTGGAGGTCGAGACCCGCGAGGTCCAGGGGCATTTCTGGCATCTTCGCTACCCGCTCGAGGACGGCAGCGGCTTCATCCATGTCGCCACCACCAGGCCGGAGACGATGCTCGCCGACATGGCGGTCGCGGTCCATCCGGACGATGAGCGCTACACCGCCCTGGTCGGGCGCAATGTCCGACTTCCGATCACCGGTCGGCTGGTGCCGATCATCGCCGACGAGCATGCCGATCCGGCGCTGGGCTCCGGCGCGGTCAAGATCACTCCGGGTCACGATTTCAATGATTTCGAGGTCGGCAAGCGCGCCGGTATCAAGCCGGGCGACATGCTCAACATGTTCGGCCCCGACGCCCGCGTCGTGCAGAGCGCGGACGGCCTGATCCCCGAGCCCTTGCTCGGTCTCGATCGCGAGGCCGCGCGCAAGCGGGTGGTCGAACTGCTGGAAGAGGCGGAGGTCCTCGAAAGGGTCGAGGACCGGGTCATCCAGCTTCCTTATGGCGATCGCTCCGGAGCGATCATCGAGCCCTGGCTGACCGACCAATGGTATGTCGACGCCGCGACGCTCGCCAGGCCGGCGATCGACGCGGTGCGCAGCGGCAGGATTCGGGTGGTTCCGAAGACATGGGAGAAGACCTGGTACAACTGGCTGGAGAATATCCAGCCCTGGTGCGTCTCGCGCCAGCTCTGGTGGGGCCATCGGATCCCCGCCTGGTATGACGATGCAGGCAATGTCTTCGTCGCCGAGACCGAGGAGGAGGCGCGGCGGGAGGCCGGAAACATTCCCCTGCGTCGCGACCCCGATGTGCTCGACACCTGGTTCTCCTCGGCTCTGTGGCCGTTCGCGACTCTTGGCTGGCCCGAGCAGACCGAGGATCTCAAGCGCCATTATTCCAACGACGTGCTCGTCTCGGGCTTCGACATCATCTTCTTCTGGGATGCAAGGATGGCGATGCAGGGCCTTCATTTCATGAAGGAAGTGCCCTGGAAGACGCTGTATCTCCACGGCTTGGTCCACGATTCCAAGGGCCAGAAGATGTCCAAGTCGAAGGGCAATACGGTCGATCCGCTCGGCCTAATCGATCGCTACGGCGCCGATGCGCTGCGCTTCACCATGGCGGCGATGGAGAGCCAGGGCCGCGAC
>JAQGLD010000449.1 GCA_028293055.1 Alphaproteobacteria bacterium | reverse complement strand
GCGCCGGCCGGGCGGGAAGCTGTCGGTGATGATCGCATAGGAGGGCGGAACGCCGCCGGCTTCGCCGAAGCCGACCAGCATGCGCGCCGCGACGAGCTGCCCATAGGTCGCGGAGGCCCCGCAGAAGATCGTCGCCGCGCTCCACACTGCGCAGGCGAGCGACAGCACGGTGACCCGGTTGCTGCGATCCGCGACCCAGCCGACCGGGACTGCGATGAAGCAGTAGAACATCGCGAAATACAGGCCGCCGATCAGCCCGAGCTGGCCATCGCTGACATGCAGATCGTCCTGGATCGGTTTGGCGAGGATGCCGAGCATCTTACGATCGAGAAAATTGAGCAAATAGACGAAGGTCAGGATGAACAGGATGGTCGCCGGACACGGCGCGCGCGGGCCGGCCGTCGGGACTCCGGGCTCGGTCGAGGCCGCAATGGCCACGCTCAGCCTTCGCGTCCCGCTCGGACCGGATGCGATCGGTCGCGCATCGCGCTGAGCGCCGATGGGATGCCCGCTGCCAAACTCATCCAAGTCTCCTGTCGCGGCCTTGTTTCTGGCCTTGCTCCCATCATGACGCCGCCCGGCCGGGCCTGTCAATGCACACTATCGCGCGTGTGAATATCTTGTCGCGAAGTTCGCGGCGCCTTGACGGTCGCCGTCGCAGGCATGAAGGACGGAGCCGTGACAGCAAGCATCGCCCCCAAGCCCAGATCGAAAAAGGCCGAGCAGCGCGCCGAGACGATGGAGCTCATTCTCGACGCTGCGGAGGATCTCTTCTCCAAGCACGGTCTCTACGGCGTGACGTTGAAGGAGGTGGCCAAGCAGGTCGGGGTCCACCACACTTTGCTCAATTATTATTTCGCCGACAAGAAGAGCCTCTTCGACGCGGTGTTCGCCCGGCGAGCGGTGGTCACCATCGAGCGGCGAATGAAGGCGCTCGACGAATATGAGGAGTCCGTCGCCGGCAAGCCGACGGTCGAAGGCGCGTTGCGCGCCTTTCTCGACACGGACCTCGATCTCTACATCCAGGGCGGGGAGGGCTGGAAGAATTACGCTCAGCTCACCGCCCAGGTCGCCAACACCCCGGAATGGGGCGCGCAGCTGATGGACGAGAATTTCGATCCGGTGGTCCTGCGCCTGATCCATCTGCTCAAGAAGGCGCTTCCGGGCTGCTCGGACAGCGACGTCTTCTGGGGCTATCACTTCGTTACCGGCGCGCTGATGCTCACCCTCGCGCGAACCGGGCGTATCGACAAGCTGTCGGGCGGAATCTGCCATTCCGACGACTTTGCGGCGGTCAAGGAGCGGATGGCGGCCTTCATGGCGGCGGGTTTCCTCGCCATCTGCCATTGCAAGGGCCGATAGCCGGCGCGCTCAGGCGTGGGCCGATACCAGGAGCGGACGCTGTCTTTGCTCGCCGGACCGGTCGGCGCAGAGCAGCCGCCGCACCGCGGCGCCGGCCGCACGGGCATAGGCCGGGTCGCGATGGGTCAGCGTCTGGACGATTCCCCCGTCGAGCAGGATCATCATCATCCGCGCAAGCTCGGCGGAATCGCTCCGCTCATCCTCCTCGATCAGTTCGCGCATCCACGATTCGAAGCCGCTCTTATGGGCTCGCGCTGCGATCGCCGCCGGATGGCCGGGGAGATCCGCCAGCTCGCAGATCACCCGAGTGAAGCCGCAGCCGCGCCAGCCCGGATCGGTCGCCCAGCGGGCGAGATGCGCGAACATGCGCTCGATGCGCTCGCAGACGCTGCCCTCGCTGCCGGCCCATTTGCGGTAGCGCTGCATGACGACTCCGTCGCGCGCCTCGACATAGGCTGCGAGCAGGTCGTCCTTCGAGCGGAAATGGTAATAGAGCGTCTTCTTGGTTACCCCGGCGCGCTCGGCGATCCGGTCCATGCTGACCGAGGCGACGGTGCCGGCATAGAAGAGCTGGTCGGCCGCGAGGATGATCTGCTCGCGCGTGGCGCCAGGGGTCTGAGTCATGGCCGTCTCCTCGGGCCCGAGGATCCAGGTCATGCCCGGGCCGGTAAACTCACTCGTCGGTATACCTATACCGGAACGTGTATTGAGCGGGGGACGGGATACGGCAAGAGCTGGCGGCAAGGACTGGAGAGATCATGACCGGAACGGACTTCGCTCGGCGCGACAGGTTGGACTGAGAGAGGCGATGCGAACCTACGCTTATGAGACGGTCGACGTCTTCACCTCGACCCGCTTCGGCGGCAACCCGCTCGCCGTCTTCACCGACGGGCGCGGCCTGAGCGACGCCGAGATGCAGGCGCTCGCCGCCGAGATGAACCTCAGCGAGACCACCTTCGTACTGCCGCCGGACGATCCGGCGAACGATGCTCGTGTGCGGATCTTCAACCGGACCGCGGAGATGCCGTTCGCAGGCCATCCCAATGTCGGCACCGGCTATGTGCTGGCGCGGCTTCGGGGGGACGGCGCGGCCCGCCTCCGGTTCGAGGAAATGGCCGGCCTGGTCGAGATCCGGCTGCTTCGCGAGGGGGCTACGGTTTCGGGCGCCGAGATCGACGCGCCCCAGAAGCTGCGGCTGCTCGGCGAGCTTGCGCCGGCGGATATCGCTGCCTGCCTCTGCCTCGAAGCCGGCGACATCGTCACCGCGGCGCATCCGCCGGTACGCGCCACGGTCGGCGTGGAGTTCGTGCTGGCCGAGGTCGC